>NZ_JBJGZT010000003.1:0-275880 GCF_054050655.1 Geodermatophilus sp. SYSU D00663
TGTGGGGGGTGGGTGGGGGGGGCGGGGGGGGGCGGGCGCGGGCCGCCCCCCCCGGGAGGGTGCTCACTGCCCGGCGGTCACCGAGTAGGAGGTGAAGCGCACCACCTGGGCGGCGGTCGCGGCGGACGGCCGGTAGGCCGCCAGGCTCACCGACCCCGGGGCCTGCAGGGAGGCCGTGGTGTCGGTGCGGGTCAGCTGCGGCGCGGCCGGCTCGGCGGTGCCCGCACCCCACACCGTCGCGCGGACGGTCGTGGTGCCGGTGCCGCTCACCTGGACGCGCACGTTGAGCGCGTTCCCGGCCGTCCAGGTGCCCGCCGGGAGCAGGACCTCACCGCCCGGCCAGGCCTCCGTGCCGCCGGCCAGCCGCGACAGCGTCAGGCCGACCCGGCCGTCGGGCAGCACCCGGACGCCCACGCGGTACTCGTCGGCGCCGACCCGCCGGCCACCGACGTACACGTAGGTGCCGTTGCCGGTGGGGGTGGCGGCCAGGGTGAAGGCGGTCCGGACGTCGACCGCCGTGGCGGAGACGCCGGCCAGCTGCGCGCCGGTGTTGTTGCCGGCCGCCGGCAGGTTCAGCGCCGCCGCGCCGGGGGTGACGGACAGCCGGGTCGCCCCCGCCGTCGCCGTCCAGGCGCCACCGACGTCGGCGCTGCCCCAGCCGCCGTTCACCGTGCGGGTGAAGGTGTCACCGGCCAGCACCGCCGGGCCGGCCGGTGCGGTGACCGTGACCTCGCGGGTGGTGGTCGCCGTCGCGCCCCGGTCGTCGGTGACCGTGAGCCCGACCGTGTAGGTGCCGGCCGCCGCGTAGGTGTGCGTGGCGGAGACGCCGGTGCCGGTGGCTCCGTCACCCCACTGCCAGGCGTACCCGGTCAGCGTGCCGTCGGGGTCGGTGGAGTCCGCCGCGCTCGCCGCCGCGGTCAGGCCGGTCGCCGAGGCGGTGAACGCCGCGGTCGGCGGCTGGTTGGCCGCCGGCGCGGTGACCGTGATCGTCCGCTCGGTGGAGCCGGTCGCGCCGGCCGCGTCGGTGACGGTCAGCCGCACCGTGTAGGTGCCGCCGGCCGCGTAGGTGTGCTCGGCCGTGGCCCCGGTGCCGGTCGTCCCGTCGCCGAAGGTCCAGTCGTACCGGGCGATCGTGCCGTCCGGGTCCACCGAGGCGCGGCCGTCGAAGGACGCGGTCAGCCCGGTGGCGGCCGGGGTGAACGACGCCGTCGGGGCGGCGTTGGCGCCACCGGTGCCGGTCCGGCCCACGGTCCAGTGCCGCTGCACCTGCGCCGCGGTCAGCTGGGTCCCGTAGACGGCGACCTCGTCGAGCCGTCCGTTGAACCAGTCGGTGCTGCCGACCCAGCGGCCGTCACCGCCGACCCGCCACAGGCCGCGGAAGACCTGTCCGGAGCGCGTGTCCGCCTTGGTGCCGACCAGGGCGCCGTCGACGTACAGGGCCATCCCGGCCGGGCCCATCGTCGCGACGGCGTGGTGCCACGCGCCGTCGTTGTACGCCTGGGTGCTCGAGACGGTGGCGACCGACCCCGGCCACACCGAGAACAGCAGCCGGCCGGAGGGGTCCAGGTGGATCATCCGGTCGTGCGCGCCGCCGGTGCTGCCGGTCTCGACGTTGGTGAAGTCCATGAGCACGCCCCCGGTGGTCGACCGGGTGCTGAACCACAGCTCGGCGCTCATCGTGTCCGGCGCCTGGCTGCGGGTGGACTGGGCACCGGTGCCCTGCTCGGTGCCGTTGAAGGTCGCCGAGGCCCCGGGCACGGCGCCGCCCAGCGCCCCGGCGCCACCCTGGGTCACGCCGGTGCCGAACAGCAGGTCGTCGGTGCCGGCCTGGTCGGCGGAGCGGCGCGCACCGGCGGCCTCGTCGAGCCGCCAGTAGTGCCGCGGCGCGTCGGCGAGGACGGTGCCGGCGTAGGCGCTGCCGGCCGGGGCGGCCGAGGCGACCGTGACGGTGGCGTTCGTGCCGGACGCGGTGTTGCCGAACGGGTCGACCGCGACGATCCGGTAGGTGTAGGTCTGCCCGGGGACGACGTCCCGGTCCACCCAGGCCAGCCCCGGCCGGTCCCACCACATCGAGGCGGCGGTGGTCGTGAACACCGGCGCGGTGCGGTCCGAGCGCATGACGCGGTAGGTCAGGTTCGCGTTGTCCGGGTCGGACGTCGCCCGCCAGGCCACGCGCACGGTGCCGACGGCCGGCGACGTGACGGCCGGGTTGAGCACGGGGCCGACCTCGGGACCGATCCGGTTCGGCGCCGACGACGGGAGCGCGAAGCGCACGAGACCCTGCTGCGCGACGCCGTTGACCCGCTGGAACTCACCGCCGTAGACGACGTACTGGCCGTTGCCGCTGACGCTCCAGCCGGCCTGGTACTGACCGGTGTACGTGCCGCTGGGCATGCTCGGGAACCAGGCGAGCTGCGCCGGCGCCGGCTTGCCGACCCAGGCACCGCCGTAGAGCCGGTGCGCGGCGCCGCCGCTGCTGGCCGGGGCCAGCGAGACGGCCATGGCGAACTTGTTGACCCGCGGCGCCTGCTCGGGGAACCCGTCGATCTCGGCGCAGTGGTGCGGGTGGGCGGCGTGGTACAGCGCGCCGTTCATCGGGAAGCTCGAGTACGAGTCGCCGAAGCAGGTGCTCACCCAGTTGATCGCACCGTCGGTGGCGCGGACCGAGAAGGACCCCTCGAGGTTGCCCGGACCCCAGTAGTCGTAGGCGGTGCCGTACACGTTGGCGCCGTCGGTCGACAGGCTGTAGACGGCCGAGTTGATCCCCTGGTTGGTCAGGATCGTGTTGATCTGGTAGCCGCGGTTGGCGCCGGTGACCGGGTCGAGCGCGGTGATCGCCGTGGCGCGCACCCCGCCCATCGTGTCCCAGCGGCCGGCGGCGACGACCTGCGAGCCGTTGCCGGTCACGACCAGCGCCATCGCCGCGTTGCTCGTGGCGGTGTTGCCGTCGCGGTTCCACGGCCGGCCGGTCGGGCCGACGCCCGGCGTCGGCGCCCAGGGCAGCAGGCCGCCGTCGGACGCGCGGACGGCGGCCAGCCGGGTCCGGCTGACGCTGCCGACCGCGGTGAGGCTGCCGCCGAAGTAGACGGTGGTGTCGGTGGCGGCGATCGCGCGCACCTGGGCGTTGACGCTGGGCCGGAACGTGTCGACCAGCGCGCCGGTGCGGGTGTCGAAGGCCGCGATGCGGTTGCGGGTCACGCCGTTGACGGTGGTGAAGTCACCGCCGACGTAGAGCCGGGTGCCGTCCGGGGAGGCGGCCACGACCATCGCCTGCGCGTTGAGGCTCGGTGCGAAGCCCGCGACGAGCTCGCCGGTCCGGATGTCGTAGGCGAGCAGGTTGTTGCGCACCGTCTCGTTGACGCCCGGCGCCGACCCGGCGGGACGGGCCCGGGTGAACTGCCCGGCCGCGTAGACCGTGTTGCCGACGACGACCTGTGACCAGACGACGCCGTTGATCTGCACCGTCGGCAGCCCGTCGGCCGACACCGTGGTCGGGTTCGTCGCCGCCACCGGCGCCGGCGCCGAGTCGGCGTGCGCGGTGCCCGGGACCACGAGGGCCCAGCTGGCTGCGGTCACCCCCAGCGCCGCCATCGCCGCCATGGCGCGCGTGCGCACGCCTCTCCCCACGACTCGCATGAGTCCCCCCGCTCAGTTCCGCTGCGACCACGTCCGATGGGACGGTCGGCGAACACTGTCCGTGACGATCACGGCGGCAGCAAGGGGTGAAGGTGACACCCGATACGGTGGTCAGCTGCGTCTTCGCAGCCGGGACCCTCCCGGCTCGTCACCGAACGTCACCGGAGCTGACCCCGTGGGGGGAGGTCCCGGGAACGCCGACGACCCGTCGCCGCGGGTGCGGCGACGGGTCGTCGAGTCGTGCGGGAGGCGCGGGTCAGACCGCGCCGGTGAAGAGCAGCAGCGGGGCGCCGGCCTGGTAGCCGACCTCGACGGTGACGGAGTCGCGGACGTCGGCCGGCACGCTGAAGACGTACACGCCCTCACCGGTCGACCCCGGCTCCACCGACCCCACGAAGGGCACCTGCGAGGGGTCGTCCAGCGGGGAGGCCGGGGTGCGCTCGGGGCCGTACGAGAGGTTCACCGCGACACCGTCGAGCGACACGGCCTCGGCGGTGCCGTTCTCGATGCGCACGGTCACCCGCAGCGCCGGGCCGGCGATGTTGCCCGGGCCGACCGCGGTCCCGTCGATCGCCTCGATCGCGCCGATGGTGGCGACGATGCCGTTGCCCACCGCCGCCGGGGCGTCCAGCGGCACCTCCGGCGAGGACGGCGGTGGCTCGTCGACGTCCTCGGTCGGGCCGGTCGGTGTCGGCGTCGCGGGCGGCGGGGCGACCGTCTCCCCCGGTGCCGTCGTCGTCGGCGCGGCGGGTGCGGCCGTCGTCGAGGCGCCCGGTGTGGCGGCCGTGGCCGTGCCGTCGTCGCCCCCGCCGCCGGTCAGCACCAGCACCAGCGCCACCAGGGCGACCAGCACGGCGCCCCCGGCGCCGAGCAGCAGCCGCCGTCGCGACCGCGCGGTCCCCTTCCCTCCCGGGCCCGTCACGGCGTCCTCCCCCCTGCCCCGCCCGCGGCGGGCGTCGTCCCCGGTCACCGCTGCGCCGCCCGCAGCTCGTCCCACGCCGGCGACGGCGCGGGGACGGGGAGCGGCACCACGGTGCCGCGCGGCGGCTCGGGCGCCGGGCGCGCGAGCGGCCGGTCGGCGTCGGTCCCGGCCCGGCGGCCGCTGGGCCGGCGCGCCGGGAAGCGGCGGGCCGCCAGGTCCAGGGCCAGCCGCTCGTAGCCCTCGGCCACCAGGTCCCAGTCGTAGCCGGCGGCCAGCTCACGGGAGCGGGCGCCGTCGCGCGCGACGCCCTCGGGGTCGGCCTCGGCGGCGGCCAGCTCGCGGGCGACGTCGGCCGGGGTCCGGAAGAAGCGGCCGGCGTCGGCGACGACCTCGCGGTTGAAGGACACGTCGAAGGCGGTGACCGCCGCGCCGGCGCCGATGGCGCGCAGCAGCGAGGGGTTGGTGCCGCCGACCGAGTGGCCGTGGAGGTAGGTCGCGCAGTTGGCGTAGAGCTGGTCGAGCAGCTCCTGGTCCCAGACGCCGCCGAGGAAGCGGACCCGCTCGTCGGCGAGTGCGTGCACCCGGCGCGTGTAGTCGTCGCTGTAGGGCGCCGAGCCGACGACGACCAGCGGCTTGGCGGCGTCGCTGGCGGCGTAGCCCTCGACGATGACGTCGACGTGGTTCTCCGGCTCGAACCGGGCCACCACCAGGTGGTAGCCGCCGGGCTCGAGGCCGACCTCGGCGAGCCGGTGCGCGCCCGGGGCGATCAGCGGGGCGCCGTAGGTGAGCAGCGTCGTCGGCGCGGCGAAGGCCTCGCGGTAGTACTCGGCGATGCCCTCGGCGTCGGCGATGAGGACGTCGGACCAGCGCACGGCCAGCGCCTCGGCGGTCCGGTAGTAGCGGCGGCCGGCGCCGCCCCACTTGGCGCGCTTCCACTCGAGGCCGTCGACGTGCGTGGCGACCGGGATGCGGGCGGCGCGCAGCAGCGGCAGCAGCGGGGCGTTGGCCGCGTTGAAGACGATCGCGGCGTCGGTGCGGTGGGCCAGCAGGTGCCGGACCGACAGGGCGGTGTGGCTGAGGGTCTCCAGCGACCGGCGGCGGGCGGCGGGCAGGTGCACCAGCTCCATGCCGAGGTGCCCGGCCGGCGGCGGCCCGGCAGCGCCGGGGACCGTGCGGCAGTAGACGACCACCCGGTGCCCGCGCTCGACGAGCCGGCGGCCCACCTCCTCGACCGCCGTCTCGAAGCCGCCGTAGCGGGCGGGGACGCCACGGGTCCCCACCATGGCGATGCTCGTGCGGGCCATCGGTCGGTCCTCCGGGGGTGCGGCGCCTCGCGGGCGCACGGTCGGTACGTCGGACCTCCGCAGGAGGTCCGACGTCGATGCTGGTGAGCGAGGGGGTCCGGGCTCGTCCCCCGGCCGGGTGGGTCGGGGGTGAGGCGGGGGTGAGGACGGCTCAGTAGGCGCCGGAGCTGGTGACGACCGCGCGGACGGTCTTGGCGAGGATCAGCGTGTCGAGGGCGAGCGACCAGTTCTCCACGTAGCGGAGGTCGAGGCGCACGGCCTCCTCCCAGGACAGGTCGCTGCGGCCGGAGACCTGCCACAGGCCGGTCAGGCCCGGCTTGACCAGCAGCCGGCGGCTCACCGAGGAGTCGTAGCGCTCGACCTCGGCCGGCAGCGGCGGCCGCGGCCCGACCAACGACATCGACCCGCCGAGCACGTTGAACAGCTGGGGCAGCTCGTCGAGGGAGAACCGCCGCAACCAGCGCCCGACGCGGGTGACGCGGGGGTCGTCCCGCATCTTGAACAGCAGCCCGTCGCCCTCGTTGCGCTCGAGCAGCTCGCCCAGCCGGCGGTCGGCGTCGACGGTCATGCTGCGGAACTTGAGGATGGTGAACCTGCGGCCGTTCACGCCCACCCGCTCCTGGCGGTAGAGGACCGGTCCCGCGCTGTCCAGCTTCACCGCCACGGCCAGTGCGAGCAGGACCGGCGCGAGGAGCAGCAGCGCGACCGCGGCGGCGGCGCGGTCGACGCCGCCCTTGACCAGCCGGCCCCAGCCGCGGAACCGCGGCTGCTCGACCGACAGCAGCGGGAGCCCCTCGAAGGGACGGATGTGCAGCCGCGGGCCGGCGACCTCGATGAGGCCGGGCGCGACGAGCAGCTCGATGCCGGTCCCCTCCAGCTGCCAGGACAGCCGGCGCAGGTACTCGGCGGCGGTCTCGCTGGCGGAGGTCACCGCGACGGTGTCGGCCCCCAGCCGGGCGGCGGTGGCGACGACGTCGTCGAGCCCCGCGACCGGGACGCCCAGGGTGCCGGCGACCCGCGCCCGGCTGTCCGGGGTGACGCAGGCGCCCACCACCTCGAGCCCGGCGAAGCCCTGACGACGCACCGCGGTGGCCAGCTCGACCACGGCGCCGCCGCGGCCGACGACGACGACCCGCTTGGTGCACGCGCCGCGGGCACGCAGCCGGCGCAGTCCGCACCGCGCGGCGTACCGCCCGGCGAGCGTGAGGACGGTGAGCCCCGGGACGCCCAGCAGCACCAGCGCGTGGCTGGGCTGCAGCTGCCCGAGGAACGAGACGACGCAGGTCAGGGCCAGGAGCAGGAAACCCGCGCGGCCGACGCGGCGGTACTCGTCGCTGCCCGTGCCGAACACCCGCTCCTCGTGCGCGCCGGTGCCCACCAGCAGGAGGGGCCAGGCGAGGACGAGCGTGGCGGCGGTGAGGACCACGGGAGAGGCGGGCGACGTGCCGGCCGGGTGGGCCAGCACGACGGCGCCGGTGGCCAGGACCGCCGCGGTGAGGTCGAGCAGGTGCAGGACGGCGGAGTAGCGCCCGGCCCAGCGGCGGGTGACGGGACGGCCGACGGCGCGCAGGGCCTGCCGCGGTTCGGCGGCCCGGCGCGGGACGGGCAGAGCCCCCGTGACGGTCCCCGACCCGGAACCGGAGTGGTCCAGCAGCACGTCTCCCCCTGTCACTCTGGGTGCACGGAGGAGACGACCGTCACTGACGGTGCATCGTCACGACGCCTTGAGCCGCATCGTGTCCCCCGATACCCAGAGGACACTCACAGAGCGTCATGGAAGGGTCAATGCGGAGAGTGACGGTTCACCCGAAGGGGAGGGTCAGGTGCGCGGGTGGACGACGTTCTGCGCCGCCTCGAGACCGAGGGTGAGCAGCTCCTCGGTGGCGTCGGCCGCCTCGGCGACCAGCAGGTCGAGCTCCTTGCGCTCGGTGGCCGAGAAGTCGCGCAGCACGAAGTCCGCGGGGTCCTGGCGGCCCGGCGGCCGGCCGATGCCGACCCGCACGCGCAGGTAGTCCCTCGTCCCGGCGGAGCGGCTGATCGAGCGCAGCCCGTTGTGCCCGCCCTCCCCGCCGCCGCGCTTGAGGCGCACGGCGGCGAAGGGGATGTCGAGCTCGTCGTGCACGACGACGAGGTCGGTCACCGGCAGCTTGTGGTAGTCGAGCAGCCCTCGCACGGGGCCGCCGGACTCGTTCATGTACGTCGTCGGCCGGGCCAGGACGACGCGGCGGCCGGCCAGGCGCCCCTCACCGGCCAGCGCCCGGGCGCGGGCGCCCTTGCCGGCGGTGAGCTTCACGCCGGCCCGGGCGGCGAGCTCGTCGAGCACCATGGCGCCGACGTTGTGCCGGTTGCCGGCGTAGGAGGGGCCGGGGTTGCCCAGCCCCACGACGAGGAAGGGCCCCTCGGAGGGTGCGGACGCCGCAGGGGCGCCGGCGGTGCCGGCGCCCCTGCGGGTCGTGCTCTCGGTCAGTGGGGACCTCAGCTGTTCTCGGTCGACTCGATCGACTCGCCGCTGCCCTGCTCGAGCGGCTCGGGGACGACGTCGCCCTCGCCGGCGGCCTCCTGGGCCGGCGCGGACTCCTCGCGCTCGATGCCGGCCTCGGCCTCGGCCCCGCTGAGCTCGGCGTCGAGCTGCTCGGCGGTCGGGGCGCCCATGACGTTGACGACGAGGGCCTCGGGGTCGGTCAGCAGGGTGGCACCGGACGGCAGCGGGAGGTCGCCGGCGGTCACGCCCTCACCGGCACCGCGGCCGGTGACGTCGACCTCGATGGTCTCGGGGATGGCGGTGGCCTCGGCCTCGACGGAGACGGTGTTCAGCTCCACGCTGAGCAGGGTCTCGGGGCCGGACTCGCCGACGGTGACGACGGGGACGTCGACGGTGACGCGCTCGCCCCGGCGGACGACCAGCAGGTCGACGTGCTCGTGCTGGCGGGTCAGCGGGTCGCGCTGCACCGACTTGGTGAGCGCCAGCTGCTCCTGACCGTCGAGGACGACGGTGATCAGGGCGTTGGTGCCGCCGTTGCGCAGCACCGCGGCGAACTCGCGGGCCGGCAGCGACAGGTGGACGACGTCCTGGCCGTGCCCGTACAGGACGGCCGGGACGCGGCCCGCGCGGCGGGTCCGGCGGGCGCTGCCCTTGCCGAACTCGGTGCGGGCCTCGGCGACGAGGCGGAAGTCAGCCACGGTGGTGTGCTCCTCAACAGCGGGTGGGCCTGGGGCCGGCGGCCGGGCGCGGCACACCTCGCAGGAGCACACGCACGTCGATCACGGAGTACGGGCGACCGTCTCCCTCGCCGGGCGCCGACCAGCGTACCCGGTGCTCAGCTGGCGCCGCCGAAGAGGCTGGTGACCGAGCCGTCCTCGAAGACCTCCTTGATCGCCCGGGCCAGCAGCGGGGCGATCGAGAGGACGGTGAGCTTGTCGAACTGGCGGGCCGGCTCGATCGGCAGCGTGTTGGTCACGATGACCTCGCTGATCTTGCTGTTCTTCAGCCGGTCGACCGCGGCGCCGGAGAGGACGCCGTGGGTGGCACAGACGATGACGTCGGCGGCGCCGGCCTCGAACAGCGTCTCGGCGGCCTTCACGATCGTGCCACCGGTGTCGATCATGTCGTCGACCAGGATGCAGACGCGGCCCTCGACCTCGCCGACGACGCGGTTGGCGACGACCTCGTTGGGCCGCATCGGGTCGCGGGTCTTGTGGATGAAGGCCAGCGGGACGCCACCGAGCTTGTCGCTCCACCGCTCGGAGACGCGCACCCGCCCGGAGTCCGGCGACACGACGGTGATGTCGCGGTCGCCCCAGCGCTCCTTGACGTGGTCGACGAGCAGGTCGAGGGCGAAGAGGTGGTCGACCGGGCCGTCGAAGAAGCCCTGGATCTGCGCGGTGTGCAGGTCGACCGTCATCAGCCGGTCGGCGCCGGCGGTCTTGAACAGGTCGGCGACCAGGCGGGCGGAGATGGGCTCGCGGCCGCGGTGCTTCTTGTCCTGCCGGGCGTAGGGGAAGAACGGCGCGACGACGGTGATCCGCTTGGCCGAGGCGCGCTTGGCGGCGTCGACCATCAGCAGCTGCTCCATGAGCCAGGTGTTGATCGGTGCCGTGTGGCTCTGGACGATGAAGGCGTCGCAGCCGCGGACGGACTCCTCGAAGCGCACGAACAGCTCGCCGTTGGCGAACTCGTAGGACGCCGTCGGCGTCGGCGTGACCCCCAGGTGCCCGGCGATCTCGGCCGTCAGCTCGGGGTACGCCCGGCCGGAGAAGAGCATCAGGCTCTTGCTGGTGGTCTGCCGGATCGCACTCATCGGCTCACTGCCTCACTGCTCGTGGGTGGCCTCGGGGTCCGCCGGCCGGTCCGGTGCGTCGCCCGCGGGCCGGCTCCCGGCCGGGTCCTCGGCCGCTGCTGCTGTCGCTGCCGCCGCGGCCTGCGCGGCTGCGGAGCCCGGGCGACGGCGTCCCACCCAGCCTGCCACATTGCGCTGCTTGGCCCGCGCCACACCCATGGCCCCCGGCGGGACGTCCTGGGTGATCACCGAGCCCGCGGCCGTGTAGGCACCGTCCCCGACGGTGACCGGCGCGACCAGCATCGTGTCCGACCCCACACGGACGGCGTCGCCGATCGTCGTGTGGTGCTTGGCCACGCCGTCGTAGTTGACGAAGACGGTCGCCGCGCCGATGTTCGCCCCGCGGCCGATCGTGGCGTCGCCGACGTAGGACAGGTGCGGCACCTTCGACCCCTCGCCGACCACGGCGTTCTTCGTCTCGACGAAGGCGCCCACCTTGGACCGCGCCGCCAGCCGGGTGCCCGGCCGCAGGTAGCTGAACGGGCCGACCGCCGCCCCGGGCCCGATCTCGGCCCCGGTGGCGTGCGTGCGCACCACGGTGGCGCCCTCCCCCACCGTGCAGTCGGTCAGCGTGGTGTCCGGGCCGACGGCGGCGCCGGCCGCGACCGTCGTCGTCCCGTGCAGCTGGACGCCGGGCAGCAGCCGGGCCCCCGGCAGCACGGAGGCGGTGACGTCGACCCACGTGGTGGCCGGGTCCACGACGGTGACGCCCGCGACCATGAGCGCGTCGAGGACGCGGTCGTTGAGGGTGCGCCGCCGCGCGGCGAGCTCCCGCTGGTCGTTGCAGCCGAGGACGTCGACCGGGTCCTGCGCCGCGACGGCGGCCACCGGGGCGCCCCCCTCGACCAGCGGCGCCAGCGCGTCGGTCAGGTACTGCTCCCCCTGGGCGTTGTCGGTGGACAGCCCGGCGAGGACCCGCCGCAGCGTGGCGGCGTTCGCGACGTACACGCCGGCGTTGACCTCGCGGATCGCCCGCTGCTGCGCGGTCGCGTCCTTCTCCTCGACGATGGCCCGCGGCGCGCCGTCCTCCCCCCGGACGATCCGGCCGAGGCCGGTGGGGTCCCCGACCTCGGCGGTCAGCACGGTGAAGACGCTGCCCGCCTCGTGGTGGGCCGCCACGAGCGCGGCCAGGGTGCCGGTGGTGAGCAGCGGCGAGTCGCCGTTGACGACGAGCACCGGGCCCTCGAGGTCGGGCACGGCCTCCAGCGCCACCTGCGCCGCGTGCCCCGACCCGCGCTGCTCCTCCTGCACGACGGCGCGGGCGTCCGGGGCGACGGCGGCCAGGTGCTCCTCGACCGCCTCGCGGCCGGACCCGACGACGACCAGCGTGGTGCCCGCCGCCAGTGGTGCGGTCGCGGCGAGGACGTGGCCGAGCATGCTGCGCCCGCCGAGCTCGTGCAGCACCTTCGGGGTGGTCGACCGCATCCGGGTCCCCTGACCGGCGGCGAGGACGACGACGGCGGCGACGGACTGCTGCGGGCTCACGGATCTCCTCGACGACGGGTGGGACCGGGTGGGACGTCGCTGGGGGACTCGGACTCGAACCGAGACCTCCCGGCTCCAAAGGCCGGCGGGCTGCCGATTACCCCATCCCCCACCGCGCGCCGTCTCCGCACGGCAGCGCGTGGGACGAGCCTAGGGGGCGCGTCCGAGGCGGGCACGGGAGCCGCCCGGACCGCGTCGTCCCCTCGGGGAGCGGCCCTCCCTACGGTGACGTAGGTTACGGCCCCGGAGCCGCCGGACGTCGAACCGCGGCCCGCGACGGACGACCCCTGGAGGCCACGTGTCCGCCCCTTCCCTCACCCGGCCGACGGCCTTCCGTCCCGCAGACCCGGACAAGGGCCTGCCGCCCAACGCGCTGGGCAAGGAGAAGGGGCACCTGGAGCAGGTCACGCTCTACGCGTTCGTCGTCGTGCCGTTCCTCGCGCTGGCGGCGGTCGTGCCGGCGGCATGGGGCTGGGGGCTGTCCTGGCTCGACGTCGGCCTGGCCGTCGGCTTCTACTTCCTCACCCTGCTCGGGGTGACCGTCGGCTACCACCGGTACTTCACGCACGGCTCGTTCAAGGCCCGCCGCCCGCTGCGGATCGCGCTGGCGGTCGTCGGCTGCATGGCCGTGCAGGGCCCGGTGGTGCAGTGGGTGGCCGACCACCGCCGCCACCACGCCTTCTCCGACCGCGAGGGCGACCCGCACTCGCCGTGGCGGTACGGCACCGACACCCGCGCGCTGCTCAAGGGCATGTGGCACGCCCACCTCGGCTGGCTGTTCGACCGGCGCCAGACCAACGCCGAGCGCTACGCCCCCGACCTGCTCAAGGACCGCGGCCTGCGGATCACCAGCCGGCTGTTCGTCCTCTGGGCGTTCCTCAGCCTGGCCGTGCCGACGGCGGTCGGCGGCCTGGTGACCGGCAGCTGGACCGGCGCCTGGACGGCGTTCTTCTGGGCCGGGCTGGTGCGCGTCGCGCTGCTGCACCACGTGACCTGGTCGATCAACTCGATCTGCCACGTGGTGGGCAGCCGGCCCTTCGCCTCCCGGGACCGCGCCACCAACTTCTGGCCGCTGGCGGTCCTGAGCGCGGGCGAGTCCTGGCACAACCTGCACCACGCCGACCCGACCTGCGCCCGGCACGGCGTGCTGCGCGGGCAGGTCGACATCAGCGCCCGGGTCATCTGGGTCTTCGAGAAGCTCGGGTGGGCGCACTCGGTCAAGTGGCCCGACCCGGTCCGGCTGGCGGCCAAGCGGCGGGTCCCGGCCGCCGGCGCCGTGTCGTCCTGACCGCCGGCGCGCCCCGGCGACGCGCGCGGATGGACCGCTCCCAGCGGCGCGAGCAGCTGGTGGCGGTCGGCCGGGAGGTGTTCGCGCAGCGCGGCTACGCGGCCACCTCGATCGAGGAGTTGGCCGCCCGCGCCGACGTGAGCAAGCCGGTCCTCTACGAGCACTTCGGCGGCAAGGAGCGGCTCTACGCCGCCGTCGTCGACCGGGAGATGGCGCGGGTGCTCGAGCGGTTCACCTCGGCCCTGGCCGCCGGCGGCAGCCCGCGGGCGCTGCTGGAGCGGGCGGCGCTGGCGCTGCTGGACTACGTCGAGGAGGACACCGACGGGTTCCGCGTGCTCTCCCGCGACTCCCCCGGTTCGTACTCGTCGCTGATCGGCGAGCTGGCCCGCCGGGTCGAGCACCCGCTCGGCGAGCAGTTCGGCGCGCGCGGCCACGACCCGCGGCTGGCCGAGCTCTACAGCCAGGCGCTGGTCGGGATGGTCGCGCAGGTGGGCCACTGGTGGCTGGAGACCCGCTCGCCGGGGAAGGCGGAGGTGGCCGCCCGGCTGGTGGACCTCGCCTACAACGGGCTCGCGCACCTGGACCCCGACCCGGCGCTGCGGCACCGGGACGGCTGAGGCTCAGCCGACCAGGCGGGCCCCCGGCACCGGCCCGTGCACCACGCGGACGGTGCGGAACAGGCCCTCCCCCGCCAGGACGGCGGCCAGCCGCACCGCCGCGTCCTCGTCGGGGGCCAGCGCGGCCACGGTCGGGCCCGACCCGCTGACCACCGCGGCGGCGGCGCCGGCGTCGACGGCCCCCCGCAGGGCGCGGCGCAGCGCCGGGCGCAGCGAGACGGCGGGCGCCTGCAGGTCGTTGGTCAGGGCCGCGGCGAGGGCGTCCACGGGGCCGCTGCGCAGGGCGGCCACCACCGGCTCGGGCGAGGGGAACGCGGCGCCGTCGGGCACCCGGCCCTGGGCGCGCAGCCGGTCGAGCTCGGCGTAGACGGCCGGCGTCGACAGCCCGCCCTCGGCGATGCCGAGCACCCAGTGCGACGGCCGCCGGGCCAGGACGGGGGTGAGCCGCTCGCCGCGGCCACTGCCGAGCGCGACCCCGCCGGCCAGCGAGAACGGCACGTCGCTGCCCAGCTGCGCGGCCAGCGCGGTGAGGTCACCGCGGGTGGCCCGGGTCCCCCACAGCGCGTCGAGGGCCACCAGCGCGGCCGCGGCGTCGGCGCTGCCGCCGGCGAGCCCCGCGGCGGCCGGGATGGCCTTGTCGACGGCGATGGCGGCGTCGGCGGCGACCCCGGCGTGCTCGGCGAGCAGCTCGGCGGCCCGCCACACGAGGTTGCGCCGGTCGGTGGGCACCGGGTCGGGGCCACCGGCGCCCTCGCCGGTCACCGTCACCGACAGCCCCTCGCCGGGGCGCACCGTCACCGTGTCCAGCAGGGAGACGGCGAGGTAGACCGTCTGCAGGTCGTGGAAGCCGTCCTCGCGCAGCGGGCCGACCGCCAGCGACACGTTGACCTTGGCGGGGGCGTGCGCGGCCACGGAGCCGTCGCCGCGGGTGTGCCCGGGGCCGCCCGGGGAGGACCAGCTCACGGAGCGGTCGCCGCCAGCCGGGCGAAGTCGGCCACCGACAGCTGCTCGCCGCGGGTCGCGGGGTCGATGCCCGCCGCCCGCAGCCGGGCCTCGGCGGCGGCCGGGCTGCCGGCCCAGCGGGCCAGCGCCGCGCGCAGGCCCTTGCGGCGCATCGCGAACGCGGCGTCGACGACGGCGAAGGTGGCGGCCCGGTCGCCGGGCGGCGGGTCGTGCCGGTCCAGCGCGACGAGCCCGGAGTCCACGTTGGGCTCGGGCCAGAAGACGCGGCGGCCGACGTTGCCGGCCCGCCGGGCGGTGCCGTACCAGGCCGCCTTCACCGACGGCACGCCGTAGGCGGCGCCGCCCGGCGGGGCCGCCAGCCGCTCGGCGACCTCCGCCTGGACGAGCACCAGCGCCCGGCGCAGGGAGGGCAGCAGCTCGAGCAGGTGCAGCAGGACGGGCACGGCCACGTTGTACGGGAGATTGGCCACCAGCGCCGTGGGAGGCGGCCCGGGCAGCTCGGTCACCCGCAGCGCGTCGGCCTCGACGACGGTCAGCCGGCCGGCGAGGTCGGGCCGGCGGGCGGCCACCGTGGCCGGCAGGAGGGCGGCCAGCCGCGGGTCGATCTCGACGGCGGTGACCGCGGCGGCGGCCGGCAGCAGCCCGAGGGTCAGCGAGCCCAGGCCCGGCCCGACCTCGAGGACGACGTCGTCGGGCCGCAGCTCGGCGGTGCGCACGATCCGGCGGATGGTGTTCGCGTCGTGCAGGAAGTTCTGCCCCAGCGTCTTGGTGGGGCGCAGGTCGAGCTGCTGGGCCAGCTCGCGGATCGCGGCCGGGCCCAGCAGCCCGTCGGCCTGCTCGTGAGGAGTGCTCAGCGGGGTGTTCTCCAGGGGTCAGAGGTGGCGACCGCAGTGCGGCCACGGCGAGGCGCCGCGGGCGGCGTAGAGCCGCTCCCCGATGTCGATCTGCTGCTCCCGGGTGGCCTGGTGCGGGTACTGGGCGTACTGGCCGCCGCCGTTGGACAGCCAGGTGCTCTGGTTGAACTGCAGGCCGCCGTAGTAGCCGTTGCCGGTGTTGATGGACCAGTTGCCGCCGGCCTCGCACCGCGCCAGCGCGTCCCAGTCCAGGCCGCTGGTGGAGGGCTCCGGGGCCGGGCGCTCCTTCGTGCCGACGCTGACCTGCTCGTCGACCGCCGGGCGGGTGACCGTGGTGTTCAGCTGCTCGCGGGCGGTCTCGACGCCGTCGGTGACGGTCACGCGGAAGGTGGTGGCCTGCTCCCCGTCGACGCCGGGCCGGGTGACGGTCTCGTCGCCCTCGAAGGCCTCCGGGTCGTCGGTGCGCACCGTCTGGTGCGGGATCGGGGCGGTGACCACCTGCTCGGTCACCTGCACACGGTAGACCTGCAGCCGCATGGCGTTGAGCAGCGGCTGGGTCGCGAACAGGCTGGTCCGGTCGTGCTCGCCGAGGGTCACGCCCTGCTCGGCGAGCAGGTCGCCGGCGGTGGCGGCGGTGGTGGTCACCACGCGGGTGGCGCCGTCGACGACGAGCGTGACGGCCTTCGGGGTGGTGATCGACAGCGCCATGCCGTCGAGCGGGAGCCGCTCGCTGCGGCTGGCCGACAGCACCATGTCCTCGGCGCGGTAGCCGAGCTGGTCGAGCGCCTCGTCCACCGACAGCGCGGTCACGTAGACCTCGCGGGTGACGCCGTCGACGGTGAGCTGCAGCGGACGGGCGCGGTTGACCACGACCGTGTCGCCGTCGGCCACCGCGGCCGCGGGGCGCGGGAGGACGACGTCGTGCGACTGCGTCCGCAGGCCCTCCTCCTCGAGGACCTCCCCGACGGTGTCGGCGTGGGTGCTGACCTCGCGGGCCTGCCCGTCGACGGTGAGCGTGAGCGACTTCTGCGCGGCGGACCAGGCCACGGAGCCGCCGACCAGCCCGAGCAGGACCAGGGCGAACAGGGCGAGCTTCAGCGTTCGGGGCACGACACTTCCACGGGGTCGAGGGACCGGGCAGGGGGTCGCACACCCGAGCGGCAGCCGACAGCACGGGGGCTCCCGGGACCGTCGGACGCCGTCCGGCGATCCCACCCCGGCTGTCAGTCACGACACGATAACGAGTGCGCCACGTCTAGCAACGGTGCGCAGGAAGTGAACCAGAGGGACGACACGTCGACATGCAGCCGCGCCGACACGAACCGTGAGGGACGCGCCGCGCGTGACAGCGGTGACGGATGCGGTGGGTGAGGTCAGCCGGTGACTGACGTCACGGTGTGACCGGTACCCCGGCCGGGCAGCGCAGCAGGCCTCAGCCGGCGAGCGCCCGCTCGTTCGCCCGCACCGGGCGCAGCCAGGTGAGCAGGAAGCCGGCGACGGCGAGGCCCGCGGCCAGGCTCGCGAACCCACCGGCGACCAGCGCGACCGGCAGCAGGTCGACGTTCTCGGTCACCCGGTCGCCGAGGTCGATGCCGGCGACCAGCAGCAGGGTGCCGAGGGGCAGCAGCGCGAGCACGCTCGTCGCCGCGCTGACCAGGTGCGCGGTCCAGGTGCGCAGCGCCTCGTCGACCGGCACGTCGGCGCCCTCGGCCGGCAGCGGGCGGACGAGGACCCGCAGCAGCGCCGTCTCGGCCAGCAGCCACGCCACGAGCGGGACCAGGAGCGCGACCCAGGCGACGGTGTCGGCGAGCTCGCCGCGCTGCCACATCAGGACGGTCACGAGGACCTCCGCGAGCACGACGGCGCGCGTGGTCCACAGCAGCCACGGCGAGACCTGCTCGCCGCGCCGCGGCCGGCGGGCGGGGTCGGACAGCCGCCAGCGCGGCCGCGGGCGGGTCGCCTCCGCGAGCAGCACGCCGGTGAGCAGGCCGACGACGAGAGCGGGCAGCCAGAGGAACACCGACGCCTCGGCGAACATCACGACGCTGGCGACGATCCCCACGACGCCGAGCAGCAACCCCAGCCGGCGGACGCGGCGGCCGTGCTGGGCCTGCCGCTGCAGCGTCGCCACGCCCCCGGGGGTGGGCGTGGCGAAGTCGATCGCCGCCGACGCGACGGCGCGGCGGCCGGCGGCCAGGGCCCACGCGCGGGCGAGCAGCACGCCGGGCACCAGGACGGCGATGAACAGCACGACGGCGATGAGGCGACCCACGCAGACCAGTGTGCAACGCCGACGGGGTCAGTCGCCCCGGCCGGTCTCCCAGGTCCCGAAGACCCGCTCGGCGTTCCGGGTCAGGGCGTCGCAGAGCTGCGCGACCTCCACGCCGGTGACCTCGGCCAGCGCCCGGACGGTGTGCGGCACCAGGCGCGAGGCGTTGGGCCGGCCACGGTGCGGCACCGGCGTGAGGAAGGGCGAGTCGGTCTCGACGAGCAGCTGGTCCAGCGGCGTGAGGGCGGCGGCCTCGCGGAGGTAGCCGGCGTTGCCGAAGGTGAGCGTCCCGGCGAAGGACAGCACGAAGCCGCGCTCGACGCACGCCGTCGCGAACGCGGCGTCGCCGGAGAAGCAGTGCATGACCACGTGCTCCGGCGCGCCCTCGTCGTCGACGACCCGCAGCACCTCCTCGTGCGCGTCGCGGTCGTGGACGACCAGCGCGACCCCGTGCTCCTTGGCGATCCGGACGTGCGCCCGGAAGGAGGCCTCCTGCGCCGCCCAGCCCTCGGGGCCGGTGCGGAAGCGGTCCAGCCCGGTCTCCCCCACCGCCCGCACCCGTGGCAGCGCCGCCAGGCGGTCGATCTCGGCCAGCGCGTCGTCGTCGGCGGCGCCCTCCCCGGCCTCGTTGGGGTGGACGGCGACGGCGGCCAGCACACCCGGGTGCCGGGCCGCCAGCTCCGCCGACCACCGCGAGGACGGCACGTCGACGCCGACCTGCACCAGCCGCGGGACCCCCACGGCGGCCGCGGCGGCGATCTCGGCGTCCACCGCGTCGTCGTCCGCGGGCTCGTCGGTGCGGAAGCCGTTCAGGACGATGTCGAGGTGGGTGTGGCTGTCGACCGCCGGGGCCGGCAGCGGGTCCGGGGACGGCGGCGGCTCGCCCCGCCGGTTGGCGCGGGACGCGGCGGAGCGACTCACTTCGTCCCGTCCTCCAGGCGCGCCAGCTCCTCGGCCACGATCGACTCGTCGAGCTTGCGGAACACCGGGGTGGGCGGGGACAGCGGCGTGCCCGACGGCAGCGGGCGGGAGGCCCACACCGCCTGCGCGTCGCCGTAGTCGCCGGTGATGACCGGGTACGGCGAGCCGTCGTCGAGGTCGGTGACCTCCTCGACGCGCGGCGCCGGCGACCACACGCCGGTGCCGCCGAGCAGCTCGTGCACCTTCTGCGCCGAGTGCGGGAGGAACGGCGTGAGCAGCGCGTTGCAGTCGCTGACCGCCTGCAGCGCGGTGTGCAGCACGGTGTCCCGGCGGGCCGGGTCCTCCTTGAGCTTCCACGGCGCCTGGTCGGACAGGTACTTGTTCGCCTCGCCGACCACCCGCATCGCCTCGGTGGCCGCCGCCTTCTGCCGGTTGCGGGCCAGCAGGTCGCCGATCGGCCCGAACGCCGACGACGTCGAGGCCAGCAGGGCGCGGTCGGCGTCGGTCAGCTCCCCCGGCGTCGGGACGGCGCCGACGTTCTTCGCCGCCATCGACACCGTCCGGTTGACCAGGTTGCCCCAGCCGGCGACCAGCTCGTCGTTGTTCCGCCGGAGGAACTCCGCCCAGGTGAAGTCGGTGTCCTGCGTCTCGGGGCCGGCGACGGCGACGAAGTAGCGCAGCGCGTCGGCGTCGTAGCGGGCGAGGAAGTCGCGGACGTAGATGACCACCTGCCGCGACGAGGAGAACTTGCGGCCCTCCATGGTCAGGAACTCGCTGGAGACCACCTCGGTGGGCAGCGCCAGCCGGCCCAGCGAGCCGGGGCTGCCGCCCCTGTCACCCTCGCCGTTGTAGCCCTGCAGCTGCGCGGGCCAGATCTCGGCGTGGAAGACGATGTTGTCCTTGCCCATGAAGTAATAGGCGTCGGCGTCGGGCGACTGCCACCACTGGCGCCAGGCGTCGGGGTCCCCGGACCGGCGGGCCCACTCGATGGACGCCGACAGGTAGCCGACGACGGCGTCGAACCAGACGTAGATGCGCTTGTCGGGCCGGTCGCGCCAGCCGTCGAGCGGGATCGGCACGCCCCAGTCGATGTCGCGGGTGTAGCTGCGCGGCTTGAGGTCCTCGAGCAGGTTCTTGGCGAAGTTGAGCACGTTGGGCCGCCAGCCCCGGCGGCTGTCGAGCCAGTCGCCGAGGGACCGGGTGAAGGCGGGCAGGTCGAGGAAGTAGTGCTCGCTCTCGACGAAGCGCGGCGTCTCGCCGTTGATCCGGCTGACCGGGTTGATCAGGTCGGTGGGGTCGAGCTGGTTGCCGCAGTTGTCGCACTGGTCGCCGCGGGCGCCGTCGTAGCCGCAGATCGGGCAGGTGCCCTCGATGTAGCGGTCGGGCAGCGTGCGGCCGGTGGACGGGCTGATCGCGCCGAGCGTCGTCTGCGGGAAGACGTACCCATTCTTGAGCAGGCCGAGGAAGATCTCCTGGCTGACCCGGGCGTGGTTGACCGTGGTGGTGCGGGTGAACAGGTCGTAGGACAGGCCGAGGGCCTGCAGGTCGCCCACGATCAGCCGGTTGTTCCGGTCGGCGATCTCGCGTGGGCTCACCCCCTCCGCGTCGGCGGCGACGGTGATCGGCGTGCCGTGCTCGTCGGTGCCGCCGACCATGAGGACGCGGTCCCCGGCCATGCGGTGGTAGCGGCTGAAGACGTCGGAGGGGACGCCGAAGCCGGAGACGTGGCCGATGTGCCGCGGGCCGTTGGCGTAGGGCCAGGCCACGGCGGTCAGGATGTGCCGATCACTCACGACACCGAGCGTAGTGAGCGGCAGCCACCCGCCCGGTCAGTGACCGGCGACGGTGCTCGCGGGCGGGAGCTCGCCGGCGACGGGCGTGCTCAGCGCGACGACGCCGAGGGCGACGCCGATCACCGCGACGGTGGCCACGCGCAGCCGCGGGTGGCGCGCCGGGGCGGCCAGGCGGGTGCGCGGCGGGACCGCGGCGGCCCAGGCGAGGGTGGCCGGCGCCGAGGTGAGCAGCAGCTTGCCGACCGGCACCGCCAGCGCGAGCAGCGCGACGGCCGGCAGCGGCAGCGTCGTCGGCAGGTCGCCGACCAGCGGGGTGACCAGGCTGACGGCGAACAGGGCCGCCACGCCCACGATCTCCGCGCAGGCCAGGCCGTTCGCGAGACGCCGTCCGCCCTCGAGGGCCGCCAGGCCGCTGCCCGCGCACAGCACGATCCAGCCGGCCAGCCCGCCGAGCACCGCGACGACGACCGGCGCCGGCGGCCGCGACGCGGCGGCGAACAGCCCGTCGAGCCCGGTCAGCCCGGCCGCGAGCAGCGCCGCGGCCTCCAGCCCGCAGACGGCGGCCAGCGCGAGCACGGCCGCCGGCCACCGCCGGGGCGCGGACGGTGCGGGTGCGGGGAGGGGTGCGTCGAGGACGCTGGTCGCCACGGGTCTGCTCCTGGCCGGGGACGTCGGTCACCGGTCAGGTCGTCCCGCGCGGGCCGGCGCAGGAGGGACGGCGGAGCTCTCCTCACCCCCCGGGGTGAGCGTCAGAGGCGCTTGCCGGTCCCCGCCCGTGCCGAGCCGGTGGCGAAGCGGCTGCGCTGCCGTCCGTAGACGAAGTACATGACGACGCCGACGGCCATCCACACGAGGAACCGCAGCCAGGTCTCGGTGGGCAGGTTGGCCATGAGCCACAGGCTGGCCAGCGCCGAGACGATCGGCAGCAGCGGCACCAGGGGCACGCGGAACGAGCGGGGCAGCTCCGGGCGGGTGCGCCGCAGGATCCACACGCCGATGGAGACGAGGAAGAAGGCGAACAGGGTCCCGATGTTCACCAGCTCGGCCAGCTCGGAGAGCGGCACCAGCCCGGCCAGGACGGCGACGACGATCCCGGTGCCGACGGTGATCTTGTAGGGCGTGCCGTACCGCGGGTGCACGGTCCCGATCGACCGCGGCAGCAGCGCGTCGCGGCTCATCGCGAACAGCACCCGCGACTGGCCGAGCATCAGGATCATCACCACGGACGTCAGCCCGGCGAGCGCACCCAGCGAGATGATGCTGGAGAAGAAGGTGAGCCCGTTCGCGGCGAACGCCCCGGCGAGCGGCGCGCTCTCGCTGAGCTCGGTGTAGTTCTGCATGCCGACGACCACCAGCGACACGGCGACGTAGAGCAGCGTGCAGATGGCCAGCGAGCCGATGATGCCGCGGGGCAGGTCGCGCGCCGGGTTGCGGGTCTCCTCGGCGGCGGTGGCCACGATGTCGAAGCCGATGAAGGCGAAGAACACGATGGCCGCGCCGGCCAGGACGCCGCCCCAGCCGAAGGTGCCCTGGCTGAAGCCGGTGAGCACCGAGATCAGCGGGGTGTCCAGCCAGCTCTCGCCGCCGTCGGCCGCGTTCTCGGCGGGCGGCACGAACGGCGAGTAGTTGTCGGCGACGAGGTAGAACGCGCCGACCACGATCACCAGCAGGACGACGGCCAGCTTGATGGCCACGATCACCGCGGTGACCCGCGAGGACAGCTTGATGCCGAGCACCAGGACGGCGGTCATCGCCAGCACGATCACGATCGCCGGGACGTTGAACGACGCCGTCTCCCCCGCGATCGACGTCGGGAGCGCCAGGCCGACGTCGTCCAGGAGCTGGTTGAGGTACCCCGACCACCCCACGGCCACCGTGGCCGCTCCCAGCGCCAGCTCGAGGACGAGGTCCCAGCCGATGATCCAGGCGACGAACTCGCCGAAGGTCGCGTAGGAGAAGGTGTACGCCGAGCCGGCCACCGGGACGGTGGAGGCGAACTCGGCGTAGCAGAGCGCGGCCAGCCCGCAGACGACGCCCGCGACGACGAAGGAGACCGCCACCGCGGGTCCGGCCTGGTTGCGCGCGACCACACCGGTGAGCACGAAGATACCCGTGCCGATGATCACCCCGACGCCGAAGACCGCCAGGTCCAGGCCGGAGAGGTTCTTCTTGAGCCGGTGTTCGGGTTCGTCGGTGTCGCGGATGGACTCCTCGACGGACTTGACCCGGCGCGAGTCTGCGGCCACGGCGTCCTCCTCGGGTGGTACCGGCGGCGGCCCCACGGGCAGCGTGGCACGAGGGCCGCGAGCCCGCACGCCTACGCTTCTGTCGCCCCGTCGCGGCGGCGGGACGGGAGGAGGCCCACCGGTGACCGACCAGCGGGAGGACGCCCCTCCCGGGCCGTTCGTGCCGACCACGCGGCCGCGGCCGGCCGGGGCGCCGCGGCCGGTGACGACGCGGTCGGCGGGCGTCGACGCGATCGTCGACTGCGCCGTCTACGTGCAGGGACGCCGGGAGCCGCCGGTGGACCCGATGGTGGCGCTGGAGGCCGCCGTCGAGCGGGGCGGCTTCGTCTGGCTCGGGCTGTTCGAGCCGACCGAGGCGGAGCTCGGCGCGATCGCCGAGCGCTACGGGCTGCACCCGCTCGCCGTCGAGGACGCCGTCTACGCCCACCAGCGGCCCAAGCTGGAGCGCTACGACGACGACCTGTTCATGGTGCTCAAGACGGCGCGCTACGTGGAGCACGAGCAGCTGACCGCGACCAGCGAGGTGGTCGACACCGGCGAGGTCATGGTGTTCGTCGGCCCGCGCCACGTGATCACCGTGCGGCACGGCGACCACAACGACCTGACCGAGCTGCGGCAGCGGCTGGAGGAGCAGCGCGACCTGCTGTGCCTGGGCCCGTCGGCGGTGCTGTACGCGGTGGCCGACCACGTCGTCGACACCTTCGTCGACGTCGCCGAGCAGGTGCAGGACGACGTCGACGAGCTGGAGGCGTCGGTGTTCAGCCCCGAGCGCACCGACGACATCGGCCGGCTGTACCAGCTCAAGCGCGAGCTCATGTCGCTGCGGCGGGCGGTCGGGCCGCTGGAGGTGCCGCTGCACAAGCTGGCCGAGCGGCAGGTCGAGTCGGTCCCGCAGCCGATGCGGTCCTACTTCCGCGACGTCCTCGACCACGCGATCCGGGTGCGCGACCAGGTGGCCGGGCTCGACGAGCTGCTGTCGTCGATCCTGCAGGCCTCGCTCGCGCGGACGTCGATGGCCGACAACGAGGACATGCGGAAGATCTCGGCGTGGGCGGCCATCGTGGCGGTCCCGACCGCGATCGCCGGGATCTACGGGATGAACTTCGAGCACATGCCGGAGCTGCACTGGCGCTGGGGCTACGCGATGGTCTGGCTGGTCATCCTCGTGACCTGCTCCCTGCTCTACCGCGGCTTCAAGCGCAACGGCTGGCTCTAGCGCTCCTGGTCGCGCCGGGTGCACACGGCGCGGGAACGACCGCGCCGGGAGCGCGTCGTGTGCACGTCCTGCTCATCGCCGCAGCGCCGCCCGGATCGTCGCGAGCAGCCGGACGGGATCCCGCAGGTCGGCCGCGGTCACGAAGACGACGGTCCACCCCGCTGCCTGCAGGGCGTTGAGCCGCCGCCGGTCGCGGGCGAACCGGCCGGGCTCGGCGTGCCACGCGCCGTCGTACTCGACCGCGACCCGCGGTGCCGGCCAGGCGAGGTGCCTGGGCGCCTCAGGACCCGCGGTGTGTGCACACGGCGCGGGTCAGCCCGTCAGGGCTTGGCGGCGACGACGGCGTCGTAGACGGTGCGGCGGGGCAGGCCGGTGCGGGTGACGACGGCGCGGATGGCGTCCTTGCGGGTGGCGCCCGCGGCCTCCTCCCCCGCCACCAGCGCGGCCAGCTCGGCGGGCGACAGCGACACCGGCTCCGGCGTGGCTCCCGCGACGACGAGGGTGATCTCCCCGCGCACGCCGTCGGCGGCCCACTCCGCCAGCGCGGACAGCGGCCCGCGCCGGACCTCCTCGTGCGTCTTGGTCAGCTCCCGGCACACCGCGGCCGGCCGGGAGTCGCCGAACGCGGCCGCGCAGTCGGTCAGCGCCTCGGCCAGCCGGTGCGGCGACTCGAAGAAGACCATCGTGCGGCGCTCGTCGGCCAGCGAGGCCAGGCGCGACCGCCGCTCCCCCGCCTTCCGCGGCAGGAACCCCTCGAAGCAGAACCGGTCGACCGGCAACCCCGACACGGCCAGCGCCGTCGTCACCGCGGACGGCCCGGGCACCGAGGTGACCTCCACGCCGGCGTCGATCGCGGCCCGCACCAGCGTGTACCCGGGGTCGGAGACCGAGGGCATGCCGGCGTCGGTGAGCAGCAGGACGGTCGCGCCGTCGGCGAGCGCCGCCATGAGCCCGGGCAGCCGCTGGCGCTCCACCGACTCGTGGAAGGTGACCACCCGGCCGGTGAGCGTGACCTCGAGGTCGGTGGCCAGCCGGTGCAGCCGGCGGGTGTCCTCGACGGCGAGCACGTCGGCCTCGGCCATGACCCGCCGCAGCCGCGGGCCGACGTCGCCGGGCTGGCCGAGGGGCGCACCACCGAGCACGAGCCGTCCGGTCACGACGACGAGCCTGTCACGCCGGGGCGCACCGCCGTCCCACATACCCTGAGGCGCATGGCGGTCCTGGCTCCCGAGCGCACGGGCGCCGGGGACCCGCCGGACGACGTCCCCGCCCGTCCCGCGCGCCGCTGGCCGGCACCCCGGCCGCGGGTGGACCGCGTCCCGCCGCTGCCCGGCGACCGGCTGCTGTCGTGGGTCCTGGCCGCGGTGCTCGGCGTCGCGACGCTGGTCAGCCGGCTGGTCGGCATCAGCTACCCCGACACGCTGCTGTTCGACGAGGCCTACTACCCGCCCGAGGCGCACGACCTGCTGGTCTGGGGCCACGAGTACAACCGCGGCTACACGTTCATCGTCCACCCGCCGCTGGGCAAGTGGCTGATCGCCGCCGGCGAGCAGGTGTTCGGCTACACGAGCCTGGGCTGGCGGTTCCCCTCGGCGGTGGCAGGCGCGCTCGCCGTCGTCCTGCTCACCCGGCTGGCCCGGCGGCTGACCGGCTCCACGCTGCTCGGCCTGGTCGCCGGGCTGCTGCTGGCGCTGGACGGCTTCGCGTTCACCGTCTCCCGCATCGGCCTGCTCGACGTCTTCCTGCAGGTGCTCGTGCTGGCCGCGGTCGCCTGCCTGGTGGTCGACCGCGAGCGTGTGCGCGCCCGGGTCGCCGGTTCGCGGCCGGTCCCGGCCACCGGGTTCCGCCTCGGTCCGCGAGGCTGGCGGATCGCGGCCGGGTTCCTCTTCGGCTGCGCCTGCTCGGTGAAGTGGAGCGGCATCTGGTTCCTGGCGTTCTGCGCCGTGCTGTCGCTGTGGTGGGACCGGCAGGCGTGGCGGGAGGCCGGGGTCCCGAGGCCGACGGCGACGGCGCTGCGCCGCGGCCTGCCCGGCGCGACCTGGGCGCTGGCCGCCGTCCCGGTGCTCACCTACGTCGCGAGCTTCGCCGGGTGGTTCCTCGGCGAGACGGCGCAGGGGCGCTGGTGGGCGCAGCGCAACCCGGAGACTGCGTTCCCGTGGATCCCCGACGTGCTGCGCTCCTGGTGGCACATGCACGCCGAGTGGTGGACCTTCCACAACGGCCTGTCCACGCCGCACCCGTGGGAGTCGGGCCCCTGGACCTGGCTGGTGAACGGCCGGCCGATCCTGCTGTGGAACCCGCAGGGCCTCACCGACGCCGCGGGCGACCAGGTGGTCCGCTACATCCTCATGGTCGGGACGCCGACGCTGTGGCTGGCGTTCGCGCCAGCGCTGGCCTGGACGCTCTGGCGGGTCGTCGCCCGCCGCGACCCGGCCGCGCTGCTGGTCGCCGTCACGGTCGCCGCCGGCTGGGGCACCTGGTTCCTCAACCCCGAGCGCACGATGTTCGTCTTCTACATGGCGCCGGTGCTGCCGTTCTTCGTGCTGGCCGTGACCCTGGTGCTGCAGGACGTCCTCGGCCGCCCGGGCGCTCCGGAGTGGCGGCGCAGCGCCGGTCTGGCCGCGGTCAGCGGCTACGTCGCCGTGGTGGCCGGCACCTTCGTCTTCTTCTACCCGGTGCTCACCGGGCGCCCGCTGTCGCACGCCGACTGGCTGCTGCGGATGTGGTTCCCGTCGTGGTTCTGAGGTGCCCGCACCGCGACAGATAGTTGGGGCGTACAACTGAATGCGTGAGCGCCCCGACCCTCGACGACCGGCTCGCCGACGTCGTCCTGCGGCTCGGCGTCCTCACCGACCCCGACGACGGCCTGTCCCGCACCGCCGCGGCGGCGCTGTCGCGCCTCGAGCGCCGGGGCCCCACCCGGGTCACCGAGCCCGCCGCCGCCGAGGGCGTCACCCAGCCCTCGATGAGCGCCCTCGCCGCGCGCCCGGCCGCGCAGGGCCTGGTGCGCCGCGGCGGTGACCCCGCCGACGCACGGGTCGTCCTGCTCGGCCTCACCGCCGAGGGTGCCCACCGCCTGGCGCAGCGCCGTGCCCGGCGGGCCCGTCGCGTGGACGCCGCCCTGGCCGCCCTCTCCCCCGACGAGGTCCGCCGCGTCGCCGACGCGCTGCCGGCCCTCGACCGTCTCGCCGGAGCACTGCGCCGGCACGAACCCACCCCGGAGGTGACCCGGTGAGCTCCGCCGCCGGATCCAGCACCTGGAGGCAGCCGAAGGCGGTCTACGCCGTCGCCTCCGCCTGCGTCGTGAGCTTCATGGGCATCGGCCTGGTCGACCCGATCCTGCCGGCGCTGTCCGAGCAGCTCGACGCGACGCCGAGCCAGGTCAGCCTGCTGTTCACCAGCTACCTGGTGGTGACCGCGGTGGCCATGCTCGGCACCGGCTGGGTGTCCAGCCGGATCGGCGCCAAGAGGACGCTGATCACCGGCCTCGCGATCATCGTGGTCTTCGCGGCCCTGGCCGGGCTGTCGGACTCCATCGACGGGATCGTCGGCTTCCGCGCCGGCTGGGGCCTGGGCAACGCCCTGTTCATCGCCACCTCGCTGGCGGTCATCGTCGCCTCGGCCACCGGCGGCTTCGCCGGCGCGATCGTGCTCTACGAGGCGGCGCTCGGCCTCGGCATCGCGGCCGGCCCGCTCGTCGGCGGGCTGCTCGGGAACGTGAGCTGGCGCGGTCCGTTCTTCGGCGTCGCCGTCCTCATGGCGGTCGCCCTGCTGGCCACCGTCGTGCTGCTCGACGAGACGCCGGGGCCCGCGCGGCGGACCCCGCTGTCCGCGCCGCTCAGGGCGCTGCGGCACCGCAGCCTGCTGACCATGAGCCTCACCGCGGTGCTCTACAACTGGGGCTTCTTCACGATGCTGGGCTACGCGCCCTACCCGATGGAGCTCGGCGCCATCGACCTGGGCTGGGTGTTCTTCGCCTGGGGCTCGCTCGTCGCGCTGTTCTCCGTGGTGGCCGCCCCCAGGCTGCAGGCCCGCTTCGGGACCGCCCCCTCGCTCTACGGCGCGCTGGGCTCCTTCGCCGTCCTGCTCCTGCTCATCGACCTGTTCACCGACGTCCGCTGGGCGCTGATCACCTGCGTGATCGCCTCGGGCGCGGTCGTCGGCATCAACAACACACTGACCACCCAGGCGGTCATGCTCGTGGCGCCCTTGGAGCGGCCGGTCGCCTCGGCCGCCTACGGCTTCGTGCGGTTCATCGGCGGCGGGCTCGCCCCCTTCGTCGCCGGCGAGATGGTCGACGCCTGGGACATCCACGTGCCGTTCCTCGTCGGCGCGGGTGCCGTGGCCCTCGGCGTCGGCGTCCTGGCCACCGGCCACCGGATGCTGGCCGCCGCCGACGCCGGCCCGGTCGGGGACGCGCACGGCCCGGTCGACGACGTCGCCGGCGAGCTGGCCGACGAGTTCGGCGGCGCCCCGGCCGCGGTCGAACGCGAGGTCACCGCGGAGCGGGCCCGCGCCTGAGCGCCCCGGCGTCCGTGCGCGTTGACACGTGCAGGTAGATGCCTGCACGATCGGCGGCGTGCAGCCCGGAGGCGAGGACGCCGTCTTCAAGGCGCTGGCCGACCGCACCCGGCGACTCCTGCTGGACCGCCTGCGGGAGCGTGACGGGCAGACGCTCGGCGAGCTGTGCGCGGGCACCGGCATGGCGCGCCAGTCGGCCACGCAGCACCTCGACGTCCTCGTCTCCGCGGGGCTGGTCACCGCCGTCCGCCGCGGCCGGGAGCGGCTGCACTTCCTCAACCCGGTCCCGATCGCCGAGATCGAGCGGCGGTGGATCGCGGCTTTCGACCGGCCGCGCCTGCAGGCGCTGTCCGCCATCCGCACCGCAGCAGAGGAGCACGCCATGAGCGAGCGGGTCCCCACCTACGTCTACGTCACGTACGTCCGCGCCTCGGCCGCGCAGGTCTGGCGCGCCTTGACCGACGCCGACCTCACGGCCCGCTTCTGGGGCCACGCGAACGTCTCGGACTGGCAGCCCGGCTCGCGCTGGGAGCACCGGCGCACCGACGGATCGGGGATCGCCGACGCCGGCGGCCGGGTGCTCGAGACCGATCCCCCGCGGCGCCTGGTGATGACCTTCGGGGAGGCCGACGGGGTGGAGCCGCCGGGCGGGGACTCGGTCGTGACGTTCCTCGTCGAGGAGCACGGCGGCATCGTCCGGCTGACGGTGACGCACGAGAACCTCGCCGGGGAGACCGAGCTGGGCCAGGTCTCCCAGGGCTGGCCGGCCGTGTGCGCCAACCTCAAGTCGCTGCTGGAGACCGGCGAGGTGCTGCCCGAGGCGCCGTGGGAGATGGCGCCGACGCCCGCCTGACCGTCGTCCGGGTCCCGGAACGGCGGACGCCGCCGGGGCGGGTGCCCCGACGGCGTCGGCGGTGGTGCGGTCTGGGTGGAGCTGAGGGGATTTGAACCCCTGACCCCCTCGATGCGAACGAGGTGCGCTACCGGACTGCGCTACAGCCCCTGACTGCGGGCCCAAGACTACCGCCCGCGACCCCGGGCGCCACCAGCGGGGTGGCACCCGGGGGGTCGGCGCCTCAGCCGTTGACCACGCGCGGCTGGTACAGGTCGATGTCGGCGAAGCCGATGTCGTCGTCGTCCAGGCCGACGACGGCGCTGTCCTGCCAGCCGGCCGGCACCGGGCGGGCGGCCACCACGCGGGCCGGGCGCAGCGGGTGCACCGGCGCGAGCGGCAGGCTCGGGTGCGGCAGGCCGACCGTCGGGTGCAGCGGCTCGTCGGCCAGCACCGGCTCGGCGACCAGCGGCTCGACCACCCGGGGCGCCGGCTTCGGCGCGGGCCGGGGGGCCGGCCGCGCGGCCGAGCGGGCGGCGGTGCGCGCGGCCCGGCGGGCGGCGGCCCGCTCCCGGCGCACGGTGGCGCGCAGCACCACGAGGTAGCCGACCAGCGCGACGTCGAGCACCCCCTGGGCCACCCACAGCCACGGGGTGAGGGTCAGCGCGCCGACCAGCGCCAGCAGCGTCAGCGCCAGCAGCCCGGCCAGCGTGCGCCGCCGCACGGCGTGCACGTCGATCCGCAGCTCGCCGGTCTGCCGCAGCAGGTCGCGGTCCACCGCGACCCGCTCGGTCTCCGCCGAGCGGACCGGGTCACCCACGCGCCGGCGCTGCAGCGTCCGGCCCCGGGTGACCTCCGCGCGCGTCGCCGAGGAGTCGCCGCGGGTCACCACCATCGGCACCAGCACGACGAACCACAGCACGACCAGCGCGGCGAGAAGCACGCCTGACCCCATCGAGAACACCACCCGTCACACGAGTCACTTGCCGCGGCAGGTTATGCACGCGAATCCCCAGCTAGAGGGAGGTTCCTGGGCGTGTCGCGCGAGTGGTCGTGTGACGGAAGGGATTCGCCAAGCGGCGCGTCGATTCGTAGTCGACTGCTCACGAAGCGTGAATGGAATGTCGACGCGTCAGCGAGGTGAGCGAGAGGCCCAGAGCCCGAGCACGCCCTGCGGCACGTCCTCGACCAGCAGCGCGTACGCGAGGTGGTCGCGCCAGTCGCCGTCGATGTCGAGGTACCGGCGCAGCAGCCCCTCCCGGCGGAACCCCAGCCGCTCGACCAGCCGCTGGCTCGGCCCGTTCTCCGGGCGGATGTCGGCCTGCAGCCGGTGCAGCCCGCCGGGGCCGAACGCGTGGTCGCAGACCAGCGCCACGGCGAGCGAGGCCATGCCCCGCCCGGCCACCTCCCGGTCGATCCAGTAGCCCAGCGACCCCGACCGCAGCGCGCCGCGCACGACGTTGTCCACCGTGACCTGCCCGGCCAGCCGCCCGTCCACCCGGACGGCGAACGGCATCGCCGCCCCGGCCCGGGCGCGGTGGGCGACCGAGCGGCGCATCGCGCGGTAGGCCGCCGGGGTGTGCCGCACCGACCAGGCCACCCCCGCCGAGGGCTCCCAGGGCCGCAGCCAGGACTCGTTGGCCAGCCGCAGCCGGCTCCACTCGGCGGCGTCGCCGCGGCGGAGCGGGTGGAGCTCGACCGGGCCGTGGACGAGGCGGGCGGGCCAGCCCGGGTGCTGCGCCGGGTCCAGCTCAGCCGCCCAGCAGCAGCGGCATGACCGTCACGAGCCCGCCCTCGGCGACCTCGGTGACGTCCTCGTCGACGACGACGAGGCAGTTGGCCCGCGCCATCCGGGCGAGCATCGCCTCGTCGCCGTCGCCGAGCGGCTCGACGACGTAGCCGCCGTCGGGGTGGCGCATGACCTGGCCGTGCAGGTACTGCCGGTAGCCCAGCGGCGAGACCAGCCGCTCGGCCGAGATCGCCTGCACGGTGCGGCGGAACAGCTGCCGCTTGCCCAGCATCGAGCGGATCGCCGGGCGCACGAAGACCTCGAAGGACACCAGCGCGGCCACCGGCTCGCCGGGCACGCAGATGACCGGGACCTCGTCCCGGCCCAGCCGGCCGAAGCCCTGCACCGGTCCCGGGTGCATCGTCACCTGACGGAAGCGCATCGGGCCCAGCTCCGCGAGGACCTCCTGCACCAGGTCGCCCTCGGCGGCGAAGGTGCCGGCGATGAGCACCAGGTCGCTGCGCAGCAGCTGGCTCTCGAGCACCTCGGTCAGCCGGCGCCGGTCGGTGGGCAGGATCCCCCAGCGGTAGGCGGCCGCCCCGGCGTCGCGGGCGGCCGCGGCCAGGGCGTAGGTGTTGACGTCGACCACCTGACCGGGCGTGGGCTGGGCGGTGATGTCGACCAGCTCGCTGCCGGCGGACAGGACGGCGACCCGCGGCCGGGGCCGGACCTGCACCCGGTCGCGCCCGACGGCGGCGAGCAGGCTGATCTGCGCCGGGCCGATCGGTGTGCCGGTGCGGACGGCGACGGTGCCGGGCGAGACGTCGTCGCCGGCCCGCCGGACGTAGCTGCCGGCCTCGGGCGCGCCGTGCACCTGCACCCGGACCAGCCCGCCGTCGGTCCACACGGCCGGGACGACGACGTCGGCACCGGTGGGCAGCATCGCGCCGGCGCCCACCTTCTGCGCCAGCCCCGGCGCGAGCGCGGTCGGGCCCGCGGCGCCGGCGACGGTCTCCCCCACCACGGCCAGCTCCACCGGCACGTCCGGGGTGGCCGCGGCGACGTCCTCGGCCCGGACGGCGTAGCCGTCGAGCGCGGCCTGGTCGAAGGCGGGCAGCGCGCGGGCGCTGACCACCTCCTCGGCGCAGAGCAGGCCCTGGGCGTCGAGGACGGCCAGCTCGATCGGCTCCGGCTGCGGCACCGCGGCGAGGATCTCGTCCAGGTGCGTCTCGACGGTGCGCTGCGCCGGCGTCTCGGGCTCGGCGGCCGCCGGCGGGGCCGGGAGCGCCGCGTCGGGGCCGATCGCGGCGGTGGTGTGCACCGGCAACCGCGAGGACGTCGGCGGGTCGAGGGTGGCCCCGCTGCGGAGGTCCAGCGCCGTGGTGTCCCGCGCCCCGGGCGTGCCGTTCTCGCTCATCGCTGTGATCGTCCCCCCTGCGGGGAGCGGGTCAGGCCTGCGACGCGCCCTCGGCGGGCAGGTCGGCGACGAACTCGGTCAGCCAGGAGCGCAGCGCGGGACCGAGGTCCTCGCGCTCGGCGGCCAGCCGGATGACCGCCTTGAGGTAGTCGAGCTTGTCGCCGGTGTCGTAGCGGCGGCCGTCGAAGACCACGCCGTGCAGCGGCTCGCCGCGCTCGACCAGCGTGGCCAGCGCGTCGGTCAGCTGGATCTCCCCGCCGCGGCCGGGCGCGGTCTCGCGCAGCACCTCGAACACCTCGGGGGCGAGCACGTAGCGGCCGATGATCGCCAGGCTGCTCGGCGCCTCGTCGACCGGCGGCTTCTCCACCAGGCCGGTCACCGTCACCACGCCGTCGGACGAGCCCGGCTCGACCGCGACCGCGCCGTACTTGTCGATGTTCTCCCGGCCGACGTCGAGCAGGGCGATCACCGAGCCGCCGTGCTCGGCCTGGACGGCGAGCATCTGCTCGAGCAGGTGGTCGCGGGCGTCGATCAGGTCGTCGCCGAGCAGGACGGCGAAGGGCTCGTCGCCGACGAAGGCGGCCGCCTGGAGCACCGCGTGGCCCAGCCCGCGCGCCTCGCCCTGCCGGACGAAGTGCACCTGGGCGACCTCGGTGGACTCGTGGACGGCGGCCAGCCGGTCGGCGTCGCCCTTCTTCTCCAGCGCGGTCTCGAGCTCGGGGGTGCGGTCGAAGAAGTCCTCGATCGCCGCCTTGTTGCGGCCGGTGACCATGAGCACCTCGGCGAGGCCGGCCCGGGCGGCCTCCTCGACGATGTACTGCAGCGCCGGCCGGTCAACGACGGGCAGCAGCTCCTTGGGCACCGCCTTGGTGGCGGGGAGGAACCTGGTCCCCATCCCCGCGACGGGGATGACGGCCTTGCGCGCCGGACGCGGCGTCGGGGTCGACATGGGGTGGGAGCCTATCCAGCCGGCCGCGGCCCGGTCCCCCGCCTCTAACCTTCGCGGGTGACCTCCGCGCAGGACGGCGACGCGACCAAGGCCGCGCTGCGCGAGGCGGTCGCCGCCCGCCGCCGGGCCCGTCCCGCCGCCGAGCGCGCCGCCGCGGCCGCCGCGGTCGCCGCGGCGCTCCTCCAGCGCCTGGCCGGGGTCCGGCTGCTGGCCGCCTTCGTGCCCGACGAGACCGAGCCCGGCCACGGGCGGCTGCCCGCGGTGTTCACCCAGCTCGGGACCCGGGTGCTCCTGCCGGTGGTCCCGGACAGCGGCGCCGAGCTGCGCTGGGCGGTCGACACCGGCCGGCTGGCGCCGGGCCGCTTCGGGCTGCTGGAGCCGGTGGGCCCGCGGCTGGGGCCGACGGCGCTGGGGACGGCGGAGGTGGTCGTCGTCCCGGCCCTGGCGGTGGACCGCACCGGCGTGCGGCTGGGCCGGGGCGGCGGCTACTACGACCGCGCGCTGCAGCACGCCCGCCCCGGCGCGGTCGTCGCGGCGCTGGTCTTCGACGACGAGCTGGTCGACCGGCTGCCGGCCCTGGAGCACGACCGCCCGGTGACCGCCGTCGTCACCCCCTCCGGCGGCTGGCAGGAGATACCGGCCGGTAGGTGACACGGTGGGTCGACCCGTCAGCGCCGACGTCGAGGAGCTCCCCGTGTCCCCGGAGATCGTCACGATCCTGGCGCTGGTCGCCATCTTCGCGATCGCCACGTTCCTGCCCATCAACATGGGGGCGCTGGCGTTCGTCGCGGCCTTCCTCGTGGGCACGCTGTCGGTCGGGCTGACCACCGACGACATCCTCGCCGGCTTCCCGGCCGAGCTCGTCGTCACGCTGATCGGCGTCACCTACCTGTTCGCGATCGCGCAGAACAACGGCACGGTCGACCTGCTGGTGCGCGGGGCCGTTCGGCTGGTCGGCGGCTACGTGGCGGCGATCCCGTGGATCATGTTCGCCGTCACCGCGCTGCTCACCGCGATCGGCGCGCTCTCCCCCGCCGCGGTGGCGATCGTCGCGCCGATCGCGCTGGGGTTCGCCTCGCGCTACGACATCAACCCGCTGCTCATGGGGATGATGGTCGTCCACGGCGCGCAGGGCGGCGGCTTCTCGCCGATCAGCGTCTACGGCGTCACCGTCAACGAGATCGTCGACGCCGAGGGGCTGCCCTCCAGCCCCGGCGCGGTCTTCCTGGGCAGCCTGTTCTTCAACCTCGCGATCGGCGTGGTGCTCTTCCTCGTGTTCGGCGGGCGCCGGCTGCTCGGCCGCCGGGTGGGTACGGCGGTGCCCACGCACGCCGAGCGCGCCGAGGAGCCGGTGGCCAGCGGGCACGGCGCTCCCCCCGGCCCCGCCGTCGGCCCCGACACCACCGGCGGCGGCGACGGCACCGGCGAGGGTCCGGACGACGGCGCGACCGCACCGCAGCCGGTCACCTTCGACCAGGTGCTCACGCTGGTCGGACTGGTGACCGTCGCCGTCCTCGCGCTGGTGTTCGACCTCGACATCGGCTTCGTGTCGATCACCGTGGCCACCGTGCTCGCGCTGTTCGCCGCCGCCCGGCACAAGGGCGCGGTCAGCCAGATCAGCTGGTCGACGGTGCTGCTGATCGCCGGCGTGCTCACCTTCGTGTTCGTGCTGCAGGAGGCCGGCACGATCGACTACGTCGGCGAGGCCGTCATCGGCCTCGGGATCCCGCTGCTGATCGCGCTGCTGCTCTGCTACATCGGAGGGGTGGTGTCGGCGTTCGCGTCGTCGACCGCGATCATCGGCGTCGCCATCGCACTGGCGGTGCCGTTCCTGCAGTCGGGGGACATCGGCGCCGTCGGGGTCGTGGTGGCGTTGTCCGTGTCGTCGACGATCGTCGACGTCAGCCCGTTCTCGACCAACGGCGCGCTGGTCCTGGCCAACGCGCAGGGGGTGGACCGGGACCGCTTCTACAAGCAGATGCTGGCCTACGCCGGGATCGTCGTGGCCGCCGGGCCGTTCCTCGCCTGGCTGGTCTTCGTGGTCCCCGGCTGGCTCTAGACCCCGACGGGAGAGGGCTCGTGACCGGACCACTGGACGGCGTGCTCGTCGTCGACCTGACGCGCGCGCTGGCCGGGCCGCACGCCGCGATGATGCTCGGCGACCTCGGCGCCCGGGTGATCAAGGTGGAGAGCCCCGGCGGCGGGGACGACACCCGCGGGTGGGGGCCGCCGTTCGTGCAGCCCGAGGCCGGCGACCGGGAGTCGACGTACTTCCTGTCGGCCAACCGCAACAAGGAGTCGGTGACCCTCGACCTGAAGGACGAGGGCGACAAGGAGCTGCTGCGCGAGCTCGTCCGCCGGGCCGACGTGCTGATGGAGAACTTCCGCCCCGGCACGCTCGAGCGCCTCGGCTTCGGCACCGCCGTGCTCGCCGAGCTCAACCCGCGGCTGGTCACCCTGTCGATCTCGGGCTTCGGCCACGACGGCCCCGAGGGCGGCCGCGCCGGCTACGACCAGATCGCGCAGGGCGAGGCCGGGCTGATGTCGCTGACCGGCCCCGGCCCGGACGACCCGCAGCGCGTCGGCGTCCCGATCGGCGACCTGCTGGCCGGCATGTACGGCGCCTACGGCGTGCTCGCCGCGCTGCACGAGCGGGAGCGGACCGGCCGCGGCCAGGTGGTGCGCACGTCGCTGCTGGCCGCCGTCGTCGGCGTGCACGCCTTCCAGGGGACGGCGTGGACGGTGGGCGGGCAGGTCGGCCGCGCGCAGGGCAACCACCACCCCTCGATCGCCCCGTACGGCCTGTTCCACTGCAAGGGCGGCAGCGTGCAGCTGTCCTGCGGGTCGGAGTCGCTGTGGCGGCGGCTGTGCGCCGAGTTCGACCTGGACCCCGAGGCGCCGGGCCTGGCCACCAACGGCGAGCGGGTGGGCAACCGGCAGCAGGTCATCGAGCTGCTCGAGCGCGCCTTCGCCGACGTCGACGCCGAGACGCTGCTGGCCCGGCTGGCCGCCGCCGGCGTCCCGGCGGGCAAGGTGCGCACGATCGACGAGGTCTACGGCTGGGAGCAGACCCTCTCGCAGGGCCTGCTGGTCGACGTCGAGCACGCCACCCTCGGCCGGCTGCAGCTGCCCGGCCCGCCGCTGCGCTTCTTCGCCGCGGGTCCCGACGGCGAGACCGAGACCACCCGCCGCGACCACGCCGCTCCCCCGGTGCTCGGCGGGTCGGACGAGGCGGTCCGCGCCTGGCTGGCGCAGTGACGCGGAGGCTGGACGCCCGCTCCCTGCGCGACCTGGTCCTCGACCCCGGCTCCTGGACGAGCTGGGACGCGCCGATCGGCCCCCGCGACGTCGACCCGCAGTACGCCGCCGAGCTGCGCGCCGCGGCCGAGCGCAGCCGCCAGGACGAGGCCGTCGTCACCGGCGAGGGCCGGCTGCGCGGCCGGCGGGTGGCCGTCCTCGCCGGGGAGTTCGCCTTCCTCGCCGGCTCGATCGGGGTGGCCACGGCCGAGCGGCTGGTCGCCGGGATCGAGCGGGCCACCGAGGAGGGCCTGCCGCTGCTGGCCGCGCCGGTGTCCGGCGGCACCCGGATGCAGGAGGGCACGGTCGCGTTCCTGCAGATGGTCGGCATCACCGCGGCGATCGCCCGGCACAAGGCCGCGGGCCTGCCCTACCTGGTCTACCTGCGCGACCCCACCTTCGGCGGGGTGCTCGCCTCGTGGGGGTCGCTCGGGCACGTGACCATCGCCGAGCCCGGCGCGGCGGTCGGCTTCCTCGGCCCGCGGGTGTACGAGGCGCTCTACGGCGAGCCGTTCCCGTCGGGCGTGCAGACCGCCGACCACCTCGCCCGGCGCGGGCTCATCGACGCCGTCGTGCCGCACGAGGACGTCGCCGACCTCGCCGACCGGGCGCTGTCCGTGCTGTCGGCCCGGCGCACCTGGCACGCCGACGTCCGCGACGCCGAGCGCCCGACACCGGAGGACGGCACCGAGGACGACGACCCGGAGGACGGCCGCAGCGCGTGGGACGTCGTCACCGCGTCCCGGCGGCCCGACCGGCCGGGCGTGCGGCGGCTGCTGCGGACGGCGGCCACCGACGTCGTCGGGCTCTCGGGCACCGGTGCCGGCGAGAAGGACCCCGGCCTGCTGCTGGCGCTGGCCCGCTTCGGCGGCGCGCCGTGCGTCGTCCTCGGGCAGGACCGGCGCGGGCAGTCGCTGTCGGCGCCGCTGGGCCCGGCGGCGCTGCGCGAGGCCCGGCGCGGCATGCGGCTGGCCGCCGAGCTGCACCTGCCGCTGGTGACGCTCATCGACACGCCGGGCGCGGCGCTGTCGGTGGAGGCCGAGGAGGGCGGGCTGGCCGCGGAGATCGCCCGCTGCCTCGAGGACCTGGTGACGCTCAAGGCCCCGACGCTCGCGGTGCTACTCGGCCAGGGCACCGGCGGCGGCGCGCTGGCGCTGGTGCCCGCCGACCGGGTGCTCGCCGCGGCCAACGGCTGGCTGGGCCCGCTGCCGCCGGAGGGCGCCGCGGCGATCGTGCACCGCACCGTCGACCGGGCGCCGGAGATGGCCGCCGCCCAGGGCGTGCGGGCGACCGACCTGTGGCGCGCCGGGATCGTCGACCGCGTGGTGCCCGAGCGGCCCGACGCCGCCGACGAGCCGGTCGAGTTCTGCCGCCGGCTGGGGCGGGTGCTCGGCGAGGAGCTGGCCGGGCTGCTCGGCCGCGACGACGCCGAGCGGCACCGCAGCCGCCTGCACCGCTACCGCCGGCTGGGCCGATAGGCCGCGGTGGCCTCCGGGACCAGCGCCCAGGCCGCCGCGACCAGCTTCAGGCTGCGGACCCGCTCCGCGACGCCGTGGGTGGACGCCGACAGCACCGGCTCGTCGGCGCCGGTGGCCGCGGCCGGCTCGGGGGCGCGGTCCCGGACACCACCGCGCGCAACGCCGCCGGGACCGGCCCGGCCTCCCTCGCTCAGCCGGGGGCGTCCGCGCCGTGCGGCACCCGGCGGGAGCGGTCGGGGTCGAGGTGCTCGACGACGGTCTCCAGCACCTCGCGCAGCAGCTCCGTCTGCTCGGCGGTGAGCGGGTCGAACAGCGCACCCCGGACGGCGTCCACGTGCCCGGGCGCGACGCTGCGGACGAGGTCCCAGCCGGCGTCGGTGAGCACGGCGACGTTCCCGCGGCCGTCCTCGGGCGAGCGCTCGCGGCGGACCCAGCCGCGGTCCTCCAGCCGCGCCACGGTGTGCGAGAGCCGGCTCTGCGACTGGTTGGCCCGCCGCGCGAGGTCGCTCATCCGCCGGCTGCGGCCCGGTGCCTCGGACAGCATCGCGAGCACGACGTAGGCGGCGTGCGAGAGGCCGGCGTCGCGCTGCAGCTGCGCGTCGAGCTCGCGCGGGAGCAGCTCGGCGAGGGTGAGCCAGGCACGCCAGGCCCGCTGCTGCGTGTCGTCGAGCCAGCGCGCGGTCACGGCGGCGACGGTACCGGCGCGTCGTCACCCGGATGATCCTCCCGCCACCGGATCCGGTGGTACGCACTGTGAGCGGCCGACCACCGCATGACGCCTGGCCGGGGGACGGGTGTCACCCGCCCGGACTGTGAGCTGATGCACCGTTGACGGAGAGTCACCGGCCACCGAGGGTGGGCAGCGGCCGACGGACCGGCCGGTTCCTGAACGGCACCACCTGAACGGAGACCTCGTGCCCCACGGCGAGAAGCCCGCACCGACCCCCGCGACCGGGCGGCGCGACGCCTTCGCCCCCCTGCTGGGCAACCCCCTCGCCGCCCTGCTGCGCGAGCACGACCGCGCCGGGGTGGGCACCCACGGTGTCCCGACGGCGGGCGCCCCGGAGCCGGTCACCGTCTACGACGACGGCGTCCCGCGGGTGAACCTGGGCAGCAACAACTACCTCGGCCTGGCCGGTGACTCGCGGGTCGTCGAGGCGGCCGTGGCCGCGGTCCGCCGGTTCGGCACGAGCACCTCGGGCAGCCGGGTCCTCAACGGCACCACCCGGCTGCACCTGCAGCTGGAGGAGGAGCTCGCCGACCACTACGGCGTCGAGGCGGCCGTGCTGACCTCCTCCGGGGTCAACGCCAACGTCGCGCTGCTGTCCACCGCCTGCGGTCCCGACGACGCGCTGCTGGTCGACGCGCACGCGCACGCCAGCGTGCACGCCGGGGCGGCCGCCAGCCGCGGCACCGTGACCCGGTTCCGGCACAACGACCTCGAGTCGCTGACCCGGCGGCTGGACCGGCTCGACCCGCGGGCCGGCGCGGTCGTCGTCGTCGACGGCGTGTACTCGATGACCGGCGCGACCGCGCCGCTGGCCGGCCTCGCCGACCTCTGCGCCGCGTACGGCGCGCGCCTGGTGGTCGACGAGGCGCACGGCCTCGGCGTCCTCGGCGAGCACGGCCGCGGCGCGGCCGAGCACTGCGGCGTCCTGGACCGGGTCGACGCCGTGACGCTGGCCTTCAGCAAGTCGCTGGCCAGCGTGGGCGGGGCGGTGCTGACGTCGAGGGCGGTGGCCGACGGCATCCGCGCCAGCGCCGTGCCCTACGTCTTCAGCGCCGCCAACGAGCCGGCCGGCGTCGGCGCGGCACTGGCCGCGCTGCGCATCCTCCGTGAGGAGCCCGAACGCCGGGACCGGCTGCAGGAGAACGGCGCCCGCCTGCGCGTCGAGCTCTCCGTCGCCGGCACCCCGCCCCTGCCCGGGAGCGGCGCGGTCATCGCGGTCCCGACCGGCAGCGAGGAGGCGACCGCCGCCGCGTGGCGGGCCGCCTACGAGGCGGGGGTCTACTGCAACGCCGTCGCCTATCCCGCCGTCCCGCGCGGCAAGGGGGTGCTGCGGCTGTCGGTGATGGCCACGCACACCGCCGAGCAGCTGCAGGCCGCCGCGGGCTCGGTGGCCGCCGCCGTCCGGTCCACCCGGGACGTCGGGACCGCAGGTCGGGAGCTCGGCGGGGAGCTCGCCGTCGCCTGACCCGGTCCGCCGACCGGTCGCGACGATCACCCCTACCGCTCCGGCCGCGCACCTGCCAGGGTCGTGCCCGAGGCTGCCTCCGTCGAACCAGGCGCGCGGGGCCCCTCCACTGGTCGGAGGCCGGGATGACGCGCCTGCCCGTGCCCTGGCGGCTCGTCCTCGCCGTCGCTGCGGGGTACACCGCCGGGTCGCTCACCTCGTTCCTGCTGTTCGAGGCGTCGAGCACCGGCGCCGTCCTGTTCCTGCCGGCCGGGGTCACCCTCTCCGCGCTGGTGCTCAGCGACCGGCGCCGGTGGCCCTGGGTCCTGGCCACGGCCGCGCTGGTCGAGGTGGTGATCGACCGGGCCATGGGCATCGGCCCGGTCGCCGCGTGGGGGTTCGCCCTGGCCAACACCGCCGAGCCCCTCGTCGGCGCCCTCCTGCTGCGCCGGTTCGCGCCGGTCCCGGACCTGGGCCGCCGCCGCGACCTGACGGCGTTCCTGCTCTGCGGCGTGCTGGCCGGCCCGCTGGTCGGCGGGCTGGTCGGCTCGCTGACGATCCACCTGTCGCAGGGGCCCGCGGTGCTCGACGGCCTCGTCCCGTTCTGGGCCGGCGACGGGCTCGGCGCGCTGACCGTGGGCGGGGCCGTGCTGACCTGGCGGCTGGGCCGGGGCCGGCCGGCCCCGGCCCGGCGGGCGGCGCTGCTGCTCCTGACCGCCGCGGTGACGGCGGCCGTCTTCTGGCCGGTCGGCGTGCCGGTGGCCTGGCTGACCATCCCCTGGCTCACCTGGCTGGCGGTCCGGTACGGGGTCGCCGTCGTCACCGAGGCCGGTCTGGTGGTCGCGGTCACCGCCAACGTCATGACCGTGGTCGGGCGCGGGCCGTGGGCCCCGTTCCACGACACCCCGCAGGTGGAGGCCGCCGTCCTGCAGGCGTTCATCGCCGTCGCGGTCCTCGGCGCCTGGCTGCTGGCCGTGGAGATCGGCGAGCGGGACCGGGCACGGTCGGTGTCCCGCCGCGAGGCCGCCGCCCGCCGCCGGGTGGAGGCGCTGCAGCGGGTGACCGCCGGGCTCGCGACCGCCGCGACGACCGACGCGATCGCCGCGGTGCTGGTCCGCTCCGGTCTCGCGCTGCTCGCCGACTCGGGCACCGTCGGGGTGGTCGACCGGGAGGGCGGACGGCTGCGCGTGTGGACCACGGACGGGGACGGGGAGGCCGGGCTGCCGCTCGCCGACCCGTCCCCGCTGGCCACCGCCGCCCGCCGCGGCGCCGCCGTCCGGACCCGCTCCCCCGCCGGGCTGGCGGTGCCGGCGCGGGTCGCCGGCACGACGTTCGGGGCCCTCGGCTTCCGCTTCGCCGACGACGAGGTCGACGACGACGTCGAGGCGATGGCGCGCACGCTGGCCGAGCTCATGGGCCCCGCCCTGCACCGGGCCCGGCTGTACGAGGAGGAGCGGGACGCCGCCCACCAGCTCCAGCGGGCCTTCCTGCCCGCCGTGCCCGACGAGCTGCCCGGCGCGGTGCTCGCCGGCCGCTACCGCCCCGCCGACCAGCAGCACGACATCGGCGGCGACTGGTACGACGCCTTCCCGCTGCCCTTCGGCCGGGTCGGGTTCGCCGTCGGCGACGTCGTCGGCCACGATCTGCGGGCCGCGGCGGCGATGGGCCGGCTGCACTCGGCGCTGAGCGTCCTGGCCGCCGCGCCGCACGACGGGCCCGCCGCGGTCCTCGAGGCGCTGGACCGGGCGTCGGCGGCCGTCCCCGGCGCGGCGCTCACCACGATCGGCTACGGCGAGTACGACCCGGTCACCTGCCGGCTGCGCTACGCCTGCGCGGGCCACCCGCCCCCGCTGCTGGTGACCGGCCGCCAGGCCCGGTACCTCACCGGCGGGCGGTCGCGGCCGCTGTCGGCCGCCGCCGGGCCGCGCGCGGAGGACGAGGTCGAGGTCCCGCCCGGCTCGACGCTGCTCTGGTACTCCGACGGCCTCGTCGAGCGGCGCGACGCCGACCTCGACGCCGGCCTCGCCCGCCTGGCGTCGGTCGCCGCCGGGCTCGACGGCGTCCACCCCCGGGGCTGGTGCGACGCGGTGATGGCCGAGCTCACCGGCGGCCAGCGGCTGCACGACGACGTCGTGCTGCTCTGTCTGCGGCTGCAGCCGGCCGTGCCCGTGCCGGCACCGGGGACGCCCCGCCCGTCCGCGGTGGTGGAGCCGCAGCCGGCGACGTAGCGTCGCGCCGGCGCGAGGAGGACGCGGTGCCCGGGTGGGCGTGGACGCTGGTCGGGATCGGCGGGGGCCTGCTCCTGTGCTGGCTGGCGCTGGTCGCGGCGCTCTGGGTGGCCCGGCCCGACGAGCTGCGGGCGCGGGAGCTGGTGCGGCTGCTGCCCGACGTGCTGCGGCTGGTCCGCCGGCTGGCCGCCGACCGGTCCCTCCCCCGCGGGGTCCGCGTGCGGCTGTGGCTGCTGCTGGGCTACCTGGCGCTGCCGGTCGACCTCGTGCCCGACGTCGTCCCGGTGATCGGGTACGCCGACGACGCGGTCGCCGTGGCCCTCGTGCTGCGCTCCGTGGTCCGCCGCGCCGGCGCCGACGCGGTGCGCCGGCACTGGCCGGGCACCGACGCCGGCCTGGCCGCGGTGCGCCGGGTGGCGCGGCTGCCCGGCTGAGCCGCGGTCGCGCCGGTTGCCCTCCGGACCGGCCGGCGAGGACGCTGGGCTGCCCGCGGGACCGAGGAGCGGGCATGGTCGGGATCCAGGCACCGGGCAGCGGGTTCGGGACGCTGCGGCACGTGACGGTCGACGGGGCGTCGCTGGCATACCGGGAGGTGGGCACCGGCGAGCCGGTGGTCCTCGTCCACGGCGGCCTCGGTGACCTGCGCACCTGGGCCGCCCAGCTCGGGCCGCTCGGCGCGCGGTGCCGGGTCGTCGCCTACAGCCGCCGCTTCGCCCGCCCCAACGCGCCGCTGCCCGCCGACGCGCCGGACCCGATGCCGGTGCACGTCACGGACCTCGTCGCGCTGCTGCGGGCGCTGGACGCCTCGCCGGCGCACCTGGTCGGCAACTCGTGGGGCGCGTACGTCTGCCTGCTCACCGCGCTGCAGCACCCGGACGTCGTCCGCAGCCTGGTCCTCGAGGAGCCGCCGCTGCTGCCGCTGGTGCTCGGCCCGGGAGCCCGCCCGCGGCCGGCCGACCTGGCGCGCGCCCTGCGCCGCCGGCCCCGCGCGACGCTCGCGGTGCTCGGGTTCGGGCTGCGCACCTCCGCACCCGTGGCCTGGGCGTACCGGCGCGGCGACCCGGAGCGGGCGCTGGAGCTGTTCGCCCGCGGCGTGCTCGGCCGGCGGGCCCTGGCCGCCATGACACCCGAGCGCCGGCAGCAGATGCGGGAGAGCGCGGACACGCTGCAGGCCGAGTTCCGCGCGGGGTTCCTGCCGGTGACCGAGGCGGAGCTGCGCACCGTGCGCGCCCCGGCCCTGCTGCTCACCGGCGAGCGGAGCCCGGCGGTGAACCGGGCACTCGGCGACTGGCTCGCCGACCTGCTGCCCTCCGCCGAGCAGGTGGTCGTGCCGGGCGCCTCCCACCTGGTGCACGAGGACGCCCCCGCGGTCGTGAACGACGCCGTCCTGCGCTTCGTCGGCCGCTGAGCGCCGAGCGCGTCAGGACCGCTCCGCCGCGGCGGCGAGGTCGGCCAGGTCCGCCTCCAGCGCCCGGGTCACCGCGCGCCGGCCCAGGGGGCCGGTGACCGCCCCGAGGACCCGCGTCACCGTGGACGTCGGCCGGGCCCCGAACGTCATCACCAGGTCGCTGCCGCCGTCGCCGGCCGGCGTCACGGCGACCGTCGACAGGTACCGGACGCCCGGCCGCACCGCCTCGGTGGTGTACGACCGCTGCGGCTCCACGGCGGTGACCGTCATCTCCTCGGTGGCCGAGCGCCCCAGCACCGTGCGGGTCTCCCGCCACCGCGTCCCGACGCCGAACTCCCCCGGTGTCAGGACCTCCACCGCGTGGATGCCCCGGACCACCTGCGGCGAGCCCGCGAGGTCGGTGACCACCGCCCACACCCGCTCCGCCGGCGCCGCCACGTGCCGGCGGACCTCCACGTCCCGCATGCCGCCTCGCCCCCTCGCGTTGCTGCCGCCACCCCGGCGGCACCGGCACCCTGCCACCGGGGGACGACGGATCGGCCCGCCGCGCACCCACGCGGACGTGACGCTCGCCGACATCCGTTGTCGGCGAGCGTCACCTTCGCGTACGCGATGAGGACGACCGCAATCGGTGTGTGCCTCCGGTGTGCGGTCGCGAGTGCGGGATCGCGGTTGCACGAGTGCTCGCTCTGCGTCGGGGAGTGTCAGATGGCGGCCAGTTCGGCGATGGGCGTCTGACCCGGCGGCCGCGAACGCGGATGGCCGTCACTGCTGCGCCCCTGCCCACGGGAGGCCGGGGACGCAGCCGGCCGCCGCTGCTGGAGGCGGAGGTTCAGCCCGGCACAGGACCGTCAGGCCTTGCTGCTGCCCGGGTCCTCCGAGACAGTCTGATCGGACCAGGCACCGACTCCTGGCAGGTCAGACGGGGGAGCATGTCGACATTCACGCCTGAACGGGCCACCGCCGTCCGGCCACCGCCGGCGTTTCGCCGAAGCCTGGCCGCCGCGAGGCTGCCTGGCCGGCCGGCGACCGCCGCCCCGGTGACCGAGGACGACTTGGCCGGGCTGCTACCGGTGGTCGCGCGGTACCTGCGGGCGATGGGCGTGGTCGGCCGGCCGCGCAGCTGGTCGCTACGGGCCCACTTCATCGGCCGCTTCCGTCGCGGACCGGATCAGCCGTGGCTGCCGCTGAACGCCTGGCAGTACAACTCCGGCGTTGAGGTGGCCCGGCTGTTCCGGATGCGACTGCTGGTCGCCCGCGTGCTACCGATGTGGGGCTGGGACACCTACCGGGCGGGCGCGGGGCGGATGATGGGCAAGGCGCTGGGCCTGGTGACCGTCGCCGACGGGTCCGGACCGGAGTTCGACATCGGCGAGCTGACCACCTGGCTCAACGACGCGGTGCTCCTCGCCCCGGGCATGCTGCTGCACCCGCGCACCGCCTGGGAGGCCGCCGGCGACCACAGCTTCCGGGTCGCGGTGACCGACGCCGGCCACACGGTCAGCGCGGAGGTGTTCCTCGACGAGGCGGGCCGGCCGCGGGACTTCCGCAGCGAGGACCGTTGGGCCGACCTGCCCGGCGGCCCGGTACGGGCGCCGTGGAGCACTCCCGTGGCCGGCTGGACCGTTGTCGACGGCCGGCCGCAGATGACCGGCGGAGCGGCGGTGTGGCACCTGCCCGACGGGGAGTACCGCTACGCCGAGATGGCCCTGCAGAACCTCGACCTCGACGTGTCGCCGTAGAGGTGACCCGCATGCTGCGTCCGCTTCTCCTCGCCGCCGGCGCGGCGGCGGTCGGCCTGCAGGTCGTGCACGCCCGCCGGCACTGGGGCGCGACCGCCGACGAGGTGGCCGCGGTGCTGCCCGGCGACGAGCTCGTGCCCCCTCCGGCCGAGAACACGACGCTGGCGGTGACCGTCGCCGCCCCTCCCGTGCAGGTGTGGGCCTGGTTGGTGCAGATGGGCCAGAACCGCGGCGGCATGTACAGCTACGACTGGCTGGAGAACCTCATCGGGCTGCACATCCACAGCGCCGAGGAGATCCGCGGGGAGTGGCAGCACCTGGCCGCCGGCGACCGCGTCGTGGTCGTTCCCGAGGGCTACGGCCCGATGCCGGCCGGGTACGCCTTCACCGTCGCGCGGGTCGACCCGCCGCGGGCGCTGGTGTTGCGTCAGGCGCCGCCGGAGCACCCATGGAACGGCGTGTGGTCGTTCCACATCGTTCCGGTCGGCGACGGGCGGTGCCGGCTGCTGGCCCGCTCCCGCACCGAGGTCGCCCCGCAGCCAGGGCTGCGCATCGCCACCCGGATCGGTGAGCCGGTGACGTTGGTCATGACCCGGCGGATGCTGCACGGCATCCGGCAGCGGGCCGAACGGCGGACCGCCACCGCCGGCTGGCGGGTGCGGAGCAGGCCGGAGCAGGCCGGCACGTGACCCGGCTGCAACTGTCGGGCAGGTCGACGTGATGCCCGGTCCGGTGACCGGCCCCGGCCGCTCCCGTGGCGTGGAGGTGCTGCCGTTCCCGTCCAGCCGGCGGGCGGTCACCGCCGCGGTTCGGGCCGGGCGGCGGAGGGGTCGTTCCCGGCGATGTACGCGGTGATGCGCCGCTCGGTGCAGGCCCACCAGCTCACCGGCACCGTGCAGGTGACCGAGGTAGGCATCTTCGCCGGCGCCGGCGCCGGCGCCGGGGCCTTCGCCCTCGCGCCCCCATGCTCGCGTCGGTGCTGGTCGTCGTCGGCGGCCTGAGCAGGCGCCCCCGGGTCGTCGGCGAGCAGATCGCCGTACGCGACGTCCTCGACCTCACGGTGACCGTCGACCACAACTTCGTCGACGGCGCCCCCGCCACCCGGTTCGGCGCCGACCTCCGCCGCCGCCTGGAGAGCCCGGCCACGGAGGTCGGGCTTGAGGCCGGCCCCTGATCAACTCGTGGGGGGGCGCCGCCCCGGCCAGCGTGTGACGCTGACCCGCGGACCGCGCCGGACGACGCCGGAGGTACACCGTGGAAGCACTCCACCCTCCCGGCGCCACCGACGGGCACCCGTCCCAGGAAGCGGCGGCGTTCGCGCCGCCCCACGAGCGGGACGCCGCCCCACCGACCGCAGGAGGCCAGCGCTTGCAGCCACCCACCCTGACCTTCGCCTGTGAGCTGGACGTCACCCGGCTCACGGCCCTGTTCGACGAGCCCGCGGTGCTCGCCGATCTGCAGGCTCTGCGGGCCCGCGTCGTGCTCATGCTGTCCGACTACCACCCCAAGCGGGCCGAGGTCGTGACGCAGTTGAACGACGCCGGGATCCCGGTCGTCGGCGTGCCGCTGCTCCCGGCCGATCAGGGCTACTACTTCACGCCGGACAACGTGCCGCAGGCCCGGGCCAGCTACGCCCGGTTCACCGCCTGGACGAAGGAGCACGGCCTGGCCTGGGATGCCGTCGGCCTCGACATCGAACCCGACGCCTCCTTCTACCAGCAGCTGATGCGCAATCCCTGGGGGGTGATCCCGCTGCTGGCCCCGCGGCTGACCGACCGCTCCCGGCCGGCCCGGGCGGGGGCCGACTACGCCGCCCTGGTCGAGCGCATCCACGCCGACGGCTGGCCGGTGGAGAACTACCAGTTCCCGCCGATCGCCGACGAGCGCCGGGCCGGCTCCACCCTGCTGCAACGCCTCCTCGGCCTGGTCGACGTGCGCACCGACCGCGAGGTGTACATGCAGTACACCTCGTTCATGCGCGGGATCGGGCCTGGGCTGCTGTGGAGCTACGGACCCGAGGCGGCCGCCATCGCAGTCGGCACCACCGGCGGTGGCCCGGACATCCCCGGGCATCCGCAGATGCCCACCCAGAGTTGGGACGAGTTCGCCCGCGATCTGCGTCTGGCCCGGCGCTTCACCGACCAGATCTACGTGCACAGCCTCGAGGGCTGCGTCTGGCAGGGCTTCCTCGCGCGGCTGCGGACCTTCGACTGGACGCCGGCGGACGCACCGCCCGCCTCGGCGCGCCAGGCCGACCTGCTGCGCCGTGCCCTGCGCGCCGCCCTCTGGGCCAGCGCCCACCCGTGGCTGGTGGCCGGCGCCGCCGGCGGCGCGGCGCTGCTCCGCCGTCGTGGTGCTTCGCGGGGCGCAGCCGGCGGGTGACGCCGGACCTGTGCGGAGTTCGGTTCGTGCTGCAGCGGGGTCCGGTCGGGTGAGGATGACCGGCGATGAGCGGGTGGATGCGGCGGCGGCCGGTGACCGCGCACGTGGTGTCGGCGGTGGGGTTGTCCTGGGCGGTGTGGCTGCCGCTGCTCGCCCAGACACAGGGCTGGATCGGCGGCGGTCCGTGGCCGGTGCTGCACCTGCTGGGGAGCCTGGGCCCGGCCGTCGCGGCGGTCGTGGTCACCGCCGCGGTCACCGGCCGCACGGGGCTAGCCGCTCTGGGGCGGCGCCTGGTCGCGTGGCGCGGCCGGGGCCGGGCGTGGGCCTTCGCGGTCGGCGTGCCGCCGGCGCTGCTGCTGGTCTTCGGCAGCGCCGCGGCGTGGGCGACCAGTCAGTCCCCGACGGACTTGAACTGGGCGGCGTTCGGGCGGTCGGAGGAGTTCGCCGCGCTGCCGGTGGGCGTGTTCTGGGTCGCGAACCTGGTGTTCTTCGGCTTCGGTGAGGAGATCGGCTGGCGCGGGTTCCTGCAGCCACAGCTGGAGCGTCGCTACCCGCTGGTGACCGCGGCCAACGTCGTGGCGATCGTGTGGGCGGGCTGGCATCTGCCACTGTTCGGCATCACGCCCAGCTACCGGGCGATGCCCGCGGTCGGGTTCGTCGGGTTCGCCGCGAGCATCTGGGTGGCGTCGTGGATCTTCGCGTGGCTGTCCGGGATTGGCCGCGGCAGCCTGCTCGTCGTCGCGGTGTTCCACTCCTGGTTCGACATCGCGACCACGTCCCCGCTGGGTCCCGACGTGCTGCCGACCGCGATGGGAGCGGGGGTGACGCTGATCGGGCTGCTCCTGTTGCGTCGCCTGCTCCGTGCCCAGGAGGCGGATACGCCGCGCCCCGCGGCACCAGGGACACCGGATGGGCCGACGTCCGACACTGCCGGCCGGTCCGCCGTGTGACCGTGCCGCGCCGCCCCCTACGGAAGCGGCTACGGGCGGAGTGCCGTGCCGGACGCCGTAGGAGGTCATCTCGTCGACGGCCATGAGGAGGCTCCCTGAGCTCGTCCGACGGTCCGGAACACGTCACGGGCGGTGTGGCGCGTCGGTGGGCACGGACGGGATGACGCCGCCTGTGGCTCAGTACCGGAGCAGCGCCGAAGGCGCGGTCGGGGAGCCGTCAAAGGTGAGCAGCTGATCACTGGGTCGCTGCCCGACGATGCAGGCGTGCAGCCGCTGCCGCAGCAGCGCGGCGCCCAGCCGGTGTGGGACCGCCACGGTGTGCCCACCGGGGACGGCGAGCTCTGAGGCGTCGGCGGCGAGGTCGCGGACCTTCACGCGGGCCTGGGGCCGCTCGTCGGTGAGGCCGAGCTGGTGAAGTGCCCGGATGCCGGCTGCACGGTGGCCCGGGTGTACGCGTCCTCCAACGCCCAGGCGGTGGCGGGGGTGGCGTCGCGGGCGCCTCGACGATGGCGTGGCGGGGCGCGGTCGGGCTCGAGACGTCGGGTGGTCAGGCGGGCCCGCAGGGTCGACCGCGGGCGGGGGGCAGCCGGCTGCGCACGCCAGTGGTCGGTCGCGGTGGTCAGCGGCAGCCACGGGTCGCAGTGGGCGCGCAGGAGTCCGGTGAGGTCGTCGGCCGGGTCCTCGCCAAGCACCGACCAGAGCCGGTGGTCGGCGCCCGCCGCAATCCCGTGCTCGCGCGCCGCAATCGTGACGCTCGCCGACATCCGTGGACGGCGGGTCGCGGCGTGGCGCATCATTGGCAGTCGAGGGTCCGGAGTGCCAGCCTCCGCCGGCGTCGGCCCGTCCCACCCCCGCTCGACCAGGAGTGCCACGCCGTGCCCACGTACCAGTACGTCTGCACCAACCCCGAGGGCAAGCACCAGTTCGAGGTGGTGCAGTCCTTCACCGACGCGGCCGTGGCCGAGTGCCCGACCTGCGGCGCCCCCGTGCGCAAGGTCTACGGCTCCGTCGGCGTGGTCTTCAAGGGCTCGGGCTTCTACCGCACCGACAGCCGGTCCGGCTCGTCCGCCGGCGACTCGTCGAAGAGCACCAGCCCGTCGTCCTCGGACTCGTCGTCCTCCTCGACGTCGTCGTCCGGCAGCGGCTCGTCGTCGTCGTCGTCCTCGTCCTCGTCCTCGGGCGGCGGGAGCAAGGCCGCCGCGAGCTGAGCCCGGGCCGTCCACAGCCGGACGGCCGCTCCACAGCTCCCCCGCCCCGGCCCCGCCGGGGCCGCCGGGCGGCGAACCTGGGCCGGTGGTCCGCCTCCGCCGTCCCCGCTCCCCCGCCCTCCTGCTGCGCCGGTGCCTGGCGGCGGCGCTCGCCGTCGGCGCGCTGCTGCTCGCCCTGCGCCCGCCGCCGGCCCCGGTCGCGGCCCCGGCCGCCGGCACGCCGGTGGTCACCGCCGCCGGCGACCTGCCGGCCGGGACGGTCCTGGGCGCCGACCTGCTCGCCACCGCGGAGCTGCCGGCCGGCACGGTCCCGGCGGGCGTCGTGGCCGACCCGGCGGAGCTGGCCGGCCGGGTGCTCGCCGCGCCGCTGCGCGCCGGCGAGCCGGTCACCGACGTCCGGCTGCTCGGCCCGGGCCTGACGGCGCTGCTGCCGGCGGGCCAGGTGGCCGCGCCCGTCCGGCTCGCCGACCTGGCCGTCGCGGGGCTGGCCGCCGCCGGGGACCGCGTCGACGTGCTGGCCACCGCCCCGGGCGCGGTGCGGGCCGAGGCGGTGGCCCGCGGCGCGCTGGTCCTGGCCGCACCCCGGTCCGGCGGGGACGACGGCGGGCTGCTCGTGCTCGCCGTCGACGAGGCCACGGCCGCCACTCTCGCCGCTGCGGCCACCACCGCCACGCTGACGTTGAGCCTGCCGCGGTCGCCGTGAGGGGATGGCCGCGTGCTCAAGGGCTTCAAGGACTTCCTGCTGCGCGGCAACGTCGTCGAACTGGCCGTCGCGGTGGTCATCGGCACCGCGTTCACCGCGGTCGTCACCGCGTTCACCGACTCGTTCCTCACCCCGCTGATCGCGCTGGTCACCGGTGGCGGCGGCGTCGGCGGCGAGTTCACCGTCGACGGCGAGACGTTCACCTACGGCGCGTTCGTCAGCCAGGTGGTCACGTTCGTGCTGACCGCGGCGGTCGTCTACTTCGTCGTCGTGGTGCCGATGAAGCGCATCACCGAGCCGCGGCGGCGCGGCGTCGAGGCCGGGCCCGCGGAGCCGACCGAGGTGGAGCTGCTCGCCCAGATCCGCGACCTGCTCCGGAACGGCCCCGTCCAGGGCACCGCCCCGAGCGAGCGAGGGGTGGGGAGGACGGGGTCCTTCGACTAGTCGGAGCCCCAGTGCGGCGGCCGGTCCTCCAGGTACCGGCGGTCCGGGTCGCGGTCGTCGGGGCGCTCGCCCCAGCCGAGGTCGCGGTCGTCGGGTGCCCGCTCGGCCGGGGCCGCCGGCGCCGGCGGGGGCGCCTCGGCCACCGGCACCCCGAGCCCGTCGAGGACCTCCGCCGAGGGCAGCCCGGCCAGCACCGGCCCCGGGACGGCGAGCTTCGCGCCACGGGTCCCCGAGCCGACGACGACGAGCCCCGCGGCGGCCACCGCGGCGTCGACCAGCACCGGCCACGACGCGGGCAGCCCGATCGGGGTGATCCCGCCGTAGGCCATCCCGCTCTCGGCGACGGCGACGTCCTGCGGCGCGAACGACGCCTTGCGCGCGCCCAGGTGCCGCCGGACCAGGCCGTTGACGTCGGCGCGGGTGGTCGCGAGGACGACGCAGGCCACCAGCGTCGTCTGCCCCGCCCGGCGCGCGGCCACGACGACGCAGTTGGCCGAGGCCTCCGGCGGCACCCCGTACGCCTCGGTGAAGGCGGCGGTGTCGGCGAGCGCGTCGTCGACGGGGGCGACCCACGCGGGCCCGGGCAGGCCGGGAAGCGCGGCCGCGACCGGGCCGGCGAGCAGGTCGGGGCGCGAGGCGGCGGGCACCCAGGTCAGCGAGCCGAGGGCGGGGGGCTGGTCGGTCGGGTCGGGCACGTCCCGATCCTGCCCCCTGGCCGGATCCCTGCGACGGACGGCCTGATCACGGGCGGTGGGGACGGCGCCGACCGGCCAGGATGGGGCCCATGATCGGTCAGTTGCACTCCGTCGTGATCGACGCACCCGACGCGCACGCGCTCGCCACCTTCTACGCCGAGCTGCTGGGGCTGGAGGTGAGCAAGGGCGGCCCGGGCGACGACTGGGTCGTGATCAGCGGCCGCGGGCACCGGCTGGCGTTCCAGCAGGCGCCGGACCTGGTCCCGCCGGACTGGCCGGACCCGCAGCGCCCGCAGCAGTTCCACCTCGACGTCTACGTGACCGACGTCGACGAGGCGGAGCCGAAGGTGCTCGCCCTGGGCGCGCGGGAGCTGCCCGGCGGCGGGGGCGACTTCCGCGTCTACGCCGACCCGGTGGGTCACCCGTTCTGCCTGGTGTGGGACGCCGCGTGAGCGCCGAGGTGCCCGACGTCGACCGCAGCGCCGCCAGCGCGTTCGTCGCGGCCACCGGGTTCGACGTCGCCGAGGTCAGCGGCACCCGGGTCACCGGCACCGTCGAGCTGGGGCCGGACCACCACACCCCGTGGGGCGTCGTGCACGGCGGCGTCTACTGCGCGGTGATCGAGTCGGCGGCGTCGATCGGCGCCAGCACCGCCGTCGCCGACCGCGGCCAGTTCGCCGTCGGGGTGAACAACAGCACCGACTTCCTGCGGCCGGTCACCGCCGGCCGGCTCGACGTCGTCGCCGAGCCCGTGCAGCAGGGCCGCACCCTGCAGCTGTGGCTGGTGCAGCTCACCCGCGCCGAGGACGGCAAGCTCGTCGCCCGCGGCCAGGTGCGCCTGCAGAACGTGCCGTTCCCGGGGGCGTGAACGACCGGGCCGGGCGCGCGGCGGCCGCCGCCACCGCGGTGGCCGCCGCGCACGGCCTCCGGTCGGCCGGGACGCGGGTGCTGCACGACGGCGTCAACGTCGTCGTGCACCTGGCCCCGGCGCCGGTCGTGGCGCGGGTGGCGACGCTGACGCCGCTGCTGCGCCCCGACCCGGCCCGCCCGTCCGGCCGGGAGGTCGCGCTGGCCGGCGCCCTGGCCGCGGCCGGCGCCGCCGTCGTCCCGCCGAGCGACCTGCTGCCGCCCGGGCCGCACGTGCACGACGGGCTGACCCTCACCTTCTGGACCCGCGTGGAGGTGCTGCCGCGGACGCCGACCCCGGCCGAGGTGGCCACCGCGCTCGCCGGCCTGCACGAGGTGCTCGCCGGCCTGCCGGTGACCGGGCGCCCGCTGGACACCCCGCTCGACGACCTCGCGGTCTTCAGCGAGCGGGCGGGCGCCTGGGGCGTCGAGCCCGCCGTCCGCGCGCGGACGGCGGAGCAGGTGGAGGTCCTCCGTCCCCGGCTGAGCGGGCGCGTGCAGGTGCTGCACGGCGACGCGCACCCCGGCAACCTGCTGGCCACCCCCGACGGCTGGCGGTGGGCCGACCTCGAGGACACCTGCGCCGGGCCGCCGAAGTGGGACCTCGCCTGTCTGCGGCTCACCTCCCGGCTGGACGGGCGGGCCGCACTCGACGCGGCCGGCGGCCCGTCCGACGCCGAGCTCGCGCCGTGGCTGGAGCTGCGCCGGCTGCACGCGCGGGCGTGGACGAGCGTCGTCCGCGCGGGTCACACGAGCGGCAGCGCGGGCTCCCGGTAGGTGGTGCCGGCCAGCGACGGCGGCAGCACGTCGGGGTCGAGCACCACGGAGAACAGCGCGCGCGGGTCCTGCAGCGTCGCGGGCGGGCGGGCAGCCGCGCGCGGGACCACGTGGTCCCAGCGGGCCGGGCGGCGGTGCGGCAGCAGCTCGCGCCCCTCGAACAGGTAGTCGCCGAGCACCTCGCCGACCAGCAGGCCGGCGCCGTGCTCGATCGGCAGCGCCACCGGGTCGCCGGGGCGGATCTCGTCGAGGAAGGTCGACAGCTGGCGCAGGTCCTTGCTCGGCCGGCGCCCGGAGATCTCCTTGGCCAGTGCGCGCAGCTCGGCCGGCGACAGGCCCGTGGCGTCGACGTCGATCCCCGACTGGGTGCCCAGCCCCACGACGCCCGCGGCCAGGCACGCGCCCAGCTCGTTGTGCGCCCGCGGCCGCACGACCCACACCCGGGTGCCCTCGGGCTCGGCCGCCGGCGGGACGTCGTCGGGACCGGGCCAGACGTAGGGCAGGTCGTCGGGCTCGTCGCCGAACAGCGGGGCGAACCGCGGCCGGTAGAAGTCCGGCTCCTTGGCGAGCAGGTTCGACCGGTGGGACAGGTGCAGCGCCTCGTCGCCGACCCAGGAGGGCAGCATCCCGGCGCGGGCGAGCTCGTCCTGCGTGGCGCCCTCGACGTCGGGGGCGAACTCGGCGATCAGCGTGTGCGTGCTGTCGGCGAACCCGCGCTCGCGCCAGACCCGCACCATCGCCAGGCCGTAGACGACCAGCGCCGCCGTCCGCCCGCGCCACATGTGCACGACCGGGTGCGAGGACCAGCCGTAGTCGGGCAGCTCCAGGGCGCGCAGCACCTGCAGCGTCTCGACCCGCTGCTTGCCCAGGCGCGGTGAGTCCAGCAGCCGCGCGCTCTCCTCGAAGTCGGCCACCGGCAGGAAGGTCTGCATCGCGGCGGTTCCTGCCCGGTCGGGCGCGCGGTCAACCGCCGAGCGCCTCCAGCGCCGCCTCCCAGCGGGCGCGGCGGGCGTCGCCGTCCTGCTCCCACCAGGCGGGACCGCGCTCTCCCAGCCCGGTCTTGGCCAGCTGCACCCGGTCCCGGGCGGCCCGGACGGCGGCCGGGTCCGGGGCCGTGCGCACCGCCGCGCGCGCCGCACCCAGGTGGGACAGCAGCCGGGCGCGGACGTCGTCGGGCAGGGACGGGTCCGCCTTCCGCCACCGTCGCCCGTCGACGACGACCCAGCGGCCGTCGTCGGTGTGCTCGACCTCGCGGCGGGTCACGCGCCGCAGCGGCGGGCGAGCTCCGGCAGCACCTCGCCGAGCGGCGCGTCCACCTTCACGTCGACCTTGGCGTCGCCGCGCGTGGGGCCGAGGTTGACCACCGCCACCGGGATGCCCAGCTCGGCGGCGCGCAGCACGAACCGGTAGCCGCTCATGACGGTCAGCGAGGAGCCGAGGACGAGCAGGCCGGCGGACTCCTCGAGCATCCGGAAGCAGGTGTCCACCCGGTCGCGGGGGACGGTCTCGCCGAAGAACACGACGTCGGGCTTGAGCGGCCCGTCGCCGCACGCGGTGCACCCGACCATCACGAAACCGTCGAGCACCTCGTCGGGCAGCTCGGCGTCGCCGTCGGGGTTGACCTCGTCCGCGCGCGGGCCGAAGGCCGGGTTGGCGGCCCGCAGCCGGCGGTGCAGCTCGTCCCGCCGGGCGACGTCCCCGCAGGCCAGGCACACCGTCCGGTCCAGTCCGCCGTGCAGCTCGACGACGTCCCGGGCGCCGGCGGCCTGGTGCAGCCCGTCGACGTTCTGCGTGACGACGCCGGCGAGCAGGCCGGCGCGCTGCAGCCGGGCGACGGCGGAGTGCCCGGCGTTGGGGCGGGCGGCGGCCATCTGCGGCCAGCCGACGTAGCTGCGCGCCCAGTAGCGGTGCCGCCCGCGCGGGTCGCGGCGGAAGGTCTGCCAGGTCATCGGCGTGTGCCGGCGCAGGGAGCCGGTGGCGCCGCGGTAGTCGGGGATGCCGGAGTCGGTGGACAGGCCGGCGCCGGAGAGGACGAGGACGTCTCCGTCGGCGACTAGGCCGGCCAGCTCGTCGAGGCCGTCCGCGGTCTGGACGGCGGGGAGGGCGGCGGTCACCGGCCCATCGTCCTCCGTGGCCGCACGCCGCGCCGCCGTCGTCAGGTGAGCCGGCCCTCCAGTCGGCCGAGCAGGTCGTCGTACACCCGGCGCAGGCCCCTGGGGGCGAAGGTCCGCTCGAAGAAGCCGCCGATGCCGCCCGCGCCGGTCCAGGTGGTGCGCACCCGCACGGTGCTGCTGCCGGAGTCCGCCGGGGTGACCGTCCACGTGGTGACCATCGAGGAGCGGGTGTCGCGCTCGACGAGGGTGCCGTCGGGCTCGGTGACCTCGACGTCCTGCTCGCGCACCCGCTTCGACGTCGCGGCGAACCGCCAGTGCACCCGCGTGCCGGAGCCCTGGCCGCCGGCCTCGACGCGGTAGTCGCTGAACTGCTCGGGCAGCACCTCGCGCCGGGTGCCGGTGTAGTCGGCGAGGGCCGCCCGGACCCGCTCGGCGGGGGCGTTGACGACGCGTTCGGCGGTGGCCACGACCTGTCCCATGCCCGCCATCCTGCCCGCGTTCGCACCGGCCGCGCCGCGGGGGCTCAGTCGGCGGAGTCCTCGGCGTCCAGGTAGGAGCAGCGGAACCGGGCGCCGGCCATCGCCTCGGTGAAGCGGGCCTCCCAGGCGGGGTCGTCGGCCGGGAAGGCGGCGAACACGCGGTCCTCGAGCACGACCGGCACCCCGTCGGGGCCCGGGTACGAGCGGCGCAGCAGCACCCGCGTCCGCCCGTCGACCTCGTCGTGCGCCGGTGCCCACCGGGCCCGCGGCGGGGCGGCCCGCCGTCCCGCCGTCCAGACGCCGAGGCCGGAGAGCAGCAGGGCGACGAGCACCAGCAGCAGCACCATCTCGACCACTGCGAGCAACACGCACAGACGGTAGACACCGGGGACGCTCCGCGGGCCCCTCCCGGGCGTCCCGGTAGCCTCGGTTCCGCACACCCCGGTCGGCGCCGCGCCGACGAGCCCCCGTAGCTCAGGGGATAGAGCATCGGTTTCCTAAACCGTGTGTCGCAGGTTCGAATCCTGCCGGGGGCACCCGTCCCGGGACGTCCGGCGTACCGGTCGCGGCCGGACGCCCTCTACCGTTCCAGACCATGGTGGACGACGCGGAGTCGGTGGGACCTGCAGCGCCGTCGGACGCGCTCCTCGTGCCGCTGTCCTGGGACGGGCCGCGGGGCCGCTGCGAGCAGCGGGAGGGCGTCCTCCAGGAGACGGCCCTGCTGTACGCGCGGCTGACCGCCGGGGACCCGGCCGGCCAGTGGGTGGTCTACCGCTACCTGGAGGCCTGGCGGGAGCACCTCCGGCTCTCCCTGCTCGGGGTCCTCGAGGACCTCCCGGCCCTCACGGGAGAGCCGCTGACCCTCGACGGGGACGACGTCTTCGCGCACTGGAGCGTGGTGCAGGAGGTGCTGGTCGGGCTGTGGCCCGACGCGGCCGAGGACACGGCGGTGACGTCCCGCGCACTGATCCGGCTGCAGACCGCGTTCGGCTCCGACCGCGTCGACGTCGCCGCGGTCCACCGCGAGATGCTCACGGCGGCGGCCTTCTTCGACGGACTGGAGGCCCGGGCGCAGGCCCACCTGGAGTTCCTGCAGGACCGGCTCGACCACCTGAGCTGACCCGCCGCGGCGTCCGCACCCGCAGGTCCGCCGGTCGGGGTGGGCCCGACGGTGCGCCGCGGGTACAGGGGACGCATGGCACTCCGCAACGCCGCGGTCGCGGCCGCCGGCCAGTGGACCGACCCCGACGACGGCATCCGCTACCCCAGCGGCGAGGTGCATGCCTGGGAGCGCGGGCGCAACGAGACGGTCTGCGGCCTGTCGCTGTCCCGCTCGCGGCTGGCCCGCTTCCCGCACGTGAGCTGGTCCGACGTGCAGCCCGAGTCCGGCCGGCACGCCGAGGAGGTGCAGGCCGTCTGCCGCCGCTGCCGCGCCGCGCTCGGCGCCCGCCGGGACGACCGCGGGTGGACGCGCACGAACCCCCGCCCATGACGCCCGGTTCGCGGTGCACCCGTGTCACCACGCCTCCGCGCCGGACGACCCGGGGGGCCCGAGCCTGCTCCGCCCGCTCCCCGTCGCGGGCGCCGTCCTGGCGCCGGGGGCCGGCACCGGTCGAGGAACTCCTCCGGCGGACACTGGTTCGAGAAGGAAACCTTCTCGGCTGCGAGGCGTTACCGTCTCAGGTGCACGTCGTGTCCCCGGCAACGGCGCCGGGCATAGCGGAGGTGGGAACGCAACGATGGAGACCACGGTGGTCGACGTCCCCGAGCGGGGACGGTTCGAGGTGCGGGTCGGCGAGCGCGTCGTCGGACTGGCCAGCTACCACGTCGAGAACGGCACGATGGCACTGCCGCACACCGAGGTGGACCCCAGCATGGGGGGTCGCGGACTCGGCAAGGTCCTGGTGGCCGGTGTCCTCGACGCAGCCCGCGAGCGCGGACTGCACGTCCTGCCCTACTGCTCCTTCGTGCGCCACTACATCCAGCAGCATCCCGAGACGCTGGACCTCGTCGCCGACGAGGACAAGCCCCACTTCGGTCTGGCCACCGCCGACCGCTGACCCGGCGCTGACCTGCGGCCCCGCGCCGGGCGACCTAACCTGGCGCGGGTGCCGACCGCCCTGCTCTGGTTCCGTCGCGACCTGCGGCTGCGCGACCACCCGGCGCTGGTCGCCGCGGTCGGGGCGGCCGGCCGGGACGGCACCGTGGTGCCCGTCTTCGTCGTGGACCCGCGGCTGTGGGAGCCGTCGGGCCGGCCGCGGCGGGAGTTCCTGCGCGGCTGCCTGGCCGACCTGCGCGAGCAGACCGGCGGGGCGCTGGTCGTCCGCTCCGGGGACCCGGCGCGCGTGGTGCCCGACCTCGTGCGCGAGACGGGCGCGGCGAGCGTGCACGTGTCCTCCGACGCCGGGGTGTACGGGCGGGCGCGGGACGCGGCGGTCGAGCGGGCGCTGGGTGAGGTCCCGTTCGTCCGCACCGGCTCGCCCTACGGCGTCACGCCCGGCCGGCTGACCAAGGACGACGGCACGCCGTACCGGGTCTACTCGCCCTTCGCCCGGGCCTGGCGGGCGCGCGGGCTGCACTCCCCCGCCCCGTACCCGGACGACGTCGCGTGGGCCGACGGCGTCCGCTCCGAGGACCTGCCACCGGCGCAGGACCTCGGCGGCACCGTGCTGCCCCCGGCCGGCGAGCGCGCCGGGCTGGACGCGTGGGCGCTGTTCCGCGACCAGCGGCTGCTCGGCTACGCCACCGGCCGCAACACCCCGGGCTCCGACGGCACCAGCCGGCTGTCGGCGCACCTGAAGTACGGCACCGTGCACCCGCGGACGCTGCTCGCCGAGGCGCAGGCGCTCGCCGACGACCACGCCGAGGCGGTGGAGAAGTTCACCGGCGAGCTCATCTGGCGGGACTTCTACGCCGACGTGCTCTGGCACCGCCCCGAGACCGCGCGGGAGCCGTTCGACCCGCGGATGGCGCGCATGCGGTACGACACCGGCCCGGAGGCCGACGAGCACTTCGCCGCCTGGGCCGAGGGCCGCACCGGCTACCCGATCGTCGACGCCGGGATGCGTCAGCTGCACGGCGAGGCCTACGTGCACAACCGGGTGCGGATGGTCGTGGCGTCCTTCCTCTGCAAGGACCTGCACGTCGACTGGCGGCGCGGCGCCCGCTACTTCCTCGACCACCTCGTCGACGGCGACCTCGCCAGCAACCACCACGGCTGGCAGTGGGTGGCCGGCACCGGCACCGACCCCTCGCCGTACCACCGCGTGTTCAACCCGACCCGGCAGGGCGAGCAGTTCGACCCCGACGGCGTCTACGTGCGGCGCTGGGTGCCCGAGCTGCGCGACGTCCCCGACCGGTACGTGCACGAGCCGTGGACCCTGCCCGGCGGACCGCCCGAGGGCTATCCCCTGCCGATCGTCGACCACGCGGAGGAGCGCCAGGTGGCGCTGGCCCGCTACCAGGCGGTGCGCGATGCCTGAGGGCCACACCCTGTACCGGCTGGCGAAGGAGCAGTCGGAGCTGTTCGCGGGCCGGCCGGTGCACGTCACCAGCCCGCAGGGCCGCTTCGCCGCCGGCGCCGCGCTGCTCGACGGCCGGGTGCTCGAGGAGGTCACCAGCTACGGCAAGCACCTGTTCGCCGACTTCGGCGGCGACGTGCTGCACGTCCACCTGGGCCTCTACGGCACCTACACGACCGGCGTCGGCGACCCGCCTCCCCCGCGCGGCGCGCTGCGGATGCGCTGGGTGGCCGACGGGCCGAAGGGCGAGGGCGTGTGGACCGACCTGCGCGGGGCGACGGCGTGCGACGTCCTCACCCGGCCCGAGGTCGACGTGATCCTCGACCGGCTCGGCCCCGACCCGCTGCGCACCCGCCGGGGCGGCCCGCTGTCGTACGCGAGGGTCGGCCGCAGCCGGACGGCGGTCGGCGCGCTGCTCATGGACCAGGCGGTGCTGGCCGGCGTCGGCAACGTCTACCGCGCCGAGATCCTCTTCCGGCACCGGATCTCGCCGTTCCGCCCGGGCCGCGACGTCGGCGAGCAGGAGTGGCAGGCGCTGTGGGACGACCTGGTGGTGCTCATGCGCGCCGGTGTCCGGATGGGCCGGATCGTGACGACGCAGCCGGCCGACCGCTCGCGCCGCTCGGGTGCGGTGCGCCGGGAGGACGCGCACTACGTCTACCGGCGCACCGGCCTGCCCTGCCGGATCTGCGGCACCGAGGTGCGCACCGAGGAGATGGCCGGCCGCAACCTCTACTGGTGCCCCGTCTGCCAGGCCGTCTGACGGCCCCTCTGCAGGGGCCCACCGCGAGCGTGCGAGCGGTGGGGGGCGGAGGGGTCCTTCGTCTAGAGGGCGCCCTTGGCGGGGTCGCCGGTGGGGTGGGCGGTGAGCACCTGGACGGCGGGGCGCTCGGTGAGCTTGCCCTCGAGCCTCGCCGACAGCGCGGTCAGCGGCTCGGCCTTGCCGTGGGTGGCCAGCGCCTCGGGGCTCTCCCACTGCTCGACCATGACGAACACCCCGCGGCCCTCGTGCAGCGCGTACCGCTCGCAGCCGGGCTCCTCGTGCACCTGCGGCACCGTCTCGAGCACGGCCTGACGGACCTCGTCCACGTGCTCGGGCTTCGGGCTGATGGTGGCGACGACGACGACGGACACGGGCGGTCCCCTCTGCGGTGGGCGGTTGTCGGCCGGGGCGGTGATCTGGCGCACGACGCCCCGGCCGGGCCAGGATGCCAGTCGTGGCCGACGACGGATCCCCCGCCCCGGACGGCGAGCGGCCGCTGCGGGTCGCCGTCGTCGGCGCGGGCCCGGCGGGCATCTACGCCGCCGAGACGCTGACCCGCCGCGCACCGGTCCCGGTGACCGTCGACCTGCTCGACCGGCTGCCCACCCCGTTCGGCCTGGTCCGGCACGGCATCGCCCCCGACCACCCGAAGATGCGGGCGATCCGCGACACGCTGCACCGGGCGCTGGACCACCCCGGCGTGCGGTTCGTCGGCAACGTCGAGGTGGGCACCGACGTCTCGCTCGAGGACCTGCGCGCGCACGTCGACGCCGTCGTCTACACCTACGGGGCGGCGCTGGACCGGGCGCTGGCGATCGAGGGCGAGGACCTGACCGGCAGCCTCGCCGCCACCGACCTGGTCGCCTGGTACTGCGGCCACCCCGACGCCGACCGCGCGACGGTCGAGGCGGCGCTGCAGGGCGTGCGGCGGGCGGTCGTCGTCGGGGTCGGCAACGTGGCCCTCGACGTGGCCCGCGTGCTCTCCCGCGCCCCGCAGGAGCTCGAGTCCACCGACATGCCCCAGCACGTGCTCGACACCCTCGCCGCGACGCCGGTCGAGGAGGTCACCGTGCTCGGCCGCCGCGGCCCGGCCCAGGCGTCCTTCACCACGATGGAGCTGCGCGAGCTCGACGGCCTGGAGCGGGCCACCGTGCTCGTCGACCCCGCCGACCTCGACCTCGACCCGGCCGCCGAGGAGCGCCTGGCCGGCGACCGCAACGCCAGCCGCAACCTCGCCGTCCTGCGGGAGTGGGCCGGCCACCGGCCCGAGCCCGGCCGCGGCCGGCTGTGGCTGCGCTTCTACCGCCGGCCGGTGCGCATCCTCGGCACCGGCCGGGTCACCGGGATCGAGGTGGAGCGCACCGCCGTCGACGGCGACGGGCGGGCCGTGGGCACCGGCGAGACCGAGGTGCTGCCCACCGACCTCGTCGTCCGCTCGGTCGGCTACCGCGGGCAGGGCCTGCCCGGCCTGCCGGTCGACCCGCGCACCGGCACCGTGCCCAACGAGGAGGGCCGGGTGCTGCGCGACGGCGCCCGCTCCCCCGGCGAGTACGTGGCGGGGTGGATCAAGCGCGGGCCCACCGGCGTCGTCGGCACCAACAAGCACGACGCCCGGGAGACGGTGGCGTCGCTGCTGGCCGACGCCGAGGCCGGGGTGATCGGCGCGCACGGCGACCGCGACGACCTGGTGCGCACGCTGCGCGCCCGCGGCGCCGAGCCGGTGCTGCTGGAGGACTGGCGGGCCATCGACGCCGCCGAGGTCGCCCTCGGCGCCACCCGCGGCCGCGCCCGGACCACGCTGCACGAGCGCGAGTCCCTGCTGGCCGCCGTGCGGGCCGCCGCGGACCGATGAGTTCCGGCTCACCGTCCGGTCGATCCCGCATGCACCCCAGCAACGTCCTCGCCGTCCTGCCCGTCGACGACTTCCTCGCCGCCGAGTCCTGGTACCGCCGGCTCTTCGACCGCGAGCCCGACCGCCGGCCCATGAGCTCGTGCGCGGAGTGGCAGCTCACCGACGGCGGCGCCGTGCAGGTCATCGCGCTGCCCGACGCGCCGCGCGGCGTCACCGTGGTCCTCGGTGTGGACGACGCCGACGCCCGAGCCGCCGAGCTGACCGCCCGGGGCATCGAGCCCCGGCTGTTCACCACCCCCGACGGGCAGTTCCGCCTGGCATCGTGCGCCGACCCGGCCGGCAACACCGTGGTGCTGGGGCAGACCCTCTAGCCGAGGACCGCGGCGGCCAGCTCCCGGGCGCCCTGCCCGGAGGCCGCCGCCACGAACCGGATCAGCGTCTCGGTGTCCGGCCGCAGGGAGAGCGGGTCGCCGTCCGGGGTCAGCGCGACCCCGCCGGCGGCCGCGAGCACGGCCAGCCCGCCGGCGACGTCGTGCACGTGCGTGCCGCTGCGGTCCAGGTCGTGCCAGGCGCCGGCCGACCCGTCGGCGACCAGGCACAGGTCGACGGCGGTGCAGCCGGTCACCCGCACGCGGTGCGCCGTCCCGGGCACCCGCACGGTCCGGCCCGACGGCGCGACGACGGTGCTGCCCTCCCGCACCCGCGCCGGCACGCCGTCCCGCTGCGCGCCGGTGTCGACGGTCCCGGCCCAGCGGCGCCCCGACGACAGGTCGACGACGAGCCCGGCGACAGCCCGCCCGCGGTGCACCAGCGCCGCCGAGAACGCCCACGGCGGCAGGCCGGCGCGGAAGTTGCCGGTGCCGTCGAGCGGGTCGAGCACGATCCACGGGTCGTCGTCGGACACGGCCGGGTCCGGCCGCTCCTCCGACAGCACGGGCACGCCGAGCGGGGCCAGCGTCCCGGCCGCGGCGGCGTGCGCGGCCTCGTCGGCGGCCATCGACCAGCTGCCGTCGTCCTTGCGGCGGTCGAGGCCGGTGTCGCGGGCCAGCGCCACGGCCACCTCGACCCGCGTCGCGGCCAGCGCGGCCAGGTGCGCGAACCGCGCGGTCAGCGGCGCGTCGTCCGGCGGGGCCGCCACCTCGACCACCCGGCCGGTGCCCGCGTCGCGGACCTGCGAGCAGCCCCAGGCCGCGGCGACGGCGAGCAGCGCCGAGCGGCCGGTGACGTGCGTGGAGCGGTGCACGACGACGGCCTCGGTCGTGCCCTCGTCGGTCCAGCGGCGGCGCAGGTGCGCGGCGGCGTCGTCGCCGACCAGCAGCCGCGCGCCGGGGTCGAGCAGCTCGGGCGCCAGGGCCGCCGGGCCGACGCCCAGCAGCCGGGCCGCGGCGCGCAGGTCCTCCCCCGACGCCGCCACGCGCATCGTGTCCGCCACGGTCCCCCCGCCGTCAGTGCTCCCCCGGCACGGTAGGCCACCGGCGCGCGCGGGGTAGGGCGCCACGGTGACGGCCCCCGCGCGCACCTCCCTCGACGACGTCGACGTCGTGTTCCTCGTCCACCGGGAAGCGCCGGAGATGCTCGCCCGGCACCATGTCGCGGTGTCGGCGGCCACCGGCCCGGGCTGGCGGGGCCGGGCGCTGCTGGTGGAGAACGCCGCCGCGCCGGCGACCTCCGCGGCCGCCCGCGCCCTGCTGCGCGACTGCCACCCCGACGCCGACGCCCGGGTGCTGTCCTCCCCGCGCAACCTCGGCTGGGCGCGCGCCATGGACCTCGCCCTCGACGCCTGCGCCGGCCGCTACGTCGCGCTGGTCAACTCCGACGGCGAGCCCGGCCCGGACGTGCTGCGCCGGCTGGCCGCGGTCCTCGACGCCGAGCCACGGGCGGTCTGGGCCGCGCCCGCGGTGCACGGCCCCGGCGAGGACGACGACCCGCCCGGCCCGCCGTTCCCGGCCGAGGAGCTCGGCGGCACCGCGCTGCTCGTGCGCCGGGCGGAGTTCCTCGCCGCCGGCGGGTTCGACCCGCTGTACTTCTTCTACAACGAGGACCGCGACGCCTCCCGGCGGCTGCGGGCGGCCGGGCACCTGCTGCTGCGGGTGCCCGACACCGTGTTCCGGCACGGCAAGGGCGGCCGCACCGCCCGCGGGGTGTTCCTGCGGGAGTGGCACTACGCCCGCACCGTCCAGGTGCTCCGCCCGCAGCACGCCGACCGGCCGGTCCGGGAGACGGCGGCCTTCCTCGCCGGGCGGGGACGCGCGGTCCTCGACCACGTCCGCGACGGCGACGCCCCCGGCGCCGCGGGCATCGCGCTGGCACTGGCCGAGCTGCCGCGCGGGCTGGTGATGGCCGCCGCCCGGCGCCGCCGCCCCTGGGACGGCGCCCGGCTGGCCGCCTGGCTGGACCGCAACCGCCTGCCGGTGAGCGGGCTCAGCCGGAGTTCCGGAGCGCCGTCGCGATCCCGTTGATCGTCAGCTGGATGTTGCGCCGCACCAGCTCGTCGTCGTCGCCGGTCCGGCGCCGGCGCAGCATCTCCACCTGCAGGTGGTGCAGCGGCTCCAGGTAGGGGAACCGGTTGCGGATCGACCGGGCCAGCGACGGGTTGTCGGCCAGCAGGTGGTCGTCGCCGGTGACCGCGAGCAGCACCCGGCAGGTGCGCTCGTGCTCGGCGGTGATCTGGTCGAACACCCGCGCCCGCAGCTCCTCGTCGGGCACCAGCCCCGCGTAGCGGGCGGCGAGGTCGAGGTCGGTCTTGGCCAGCACCATCCCCATGTTCGACAGGACCGTCCGGAAGAACGGCCACCGCCGGTGCAGCTCCTGCAGCCGGGCCAGCCGCGCCGGGTCGTCCCCGATCCAGGACTCCAGCGCCGTCCCGGTGCCGTACCAGCCGGGCAGCATGATCCGCGCCTGTGACCAGCTGAACACCCACGGGATGGCCCGCAGGTCGGCGATCCGGTCGCCGGCCTTGCGCGAGGGCGGGCGGCTGCCGATGTTCAGCTCCGCCAGCTCGCGGATCGGCGTCGCGGCGCGGAACCACTCCACGAACCCCGGGGTCTCGTGCACGAGCGCCCGGTAGGCCGCCTGCGCGCGATCGGCGAGGTCGTCGAGCAGCGCGTAGGCGTCCTCCGCGCCGTCGCCGAGGCCCTCGACGTCGAGCAGCGTGGCCTCCAGCGTCGCCGCCACCAGCGCCTCGAGGTTGCGACGGGCGAGGTCGGGCTCGCCGTACTTGGCCGCGATCACCTCGCCCTGCTCGGTGAGCCGCAGCGCGCCGGCCACCGCGCCGGGCGGCTGGGCGCGGATCGCCTCGTAGCTCGGGCCGCCGCCGCGGCCGACCGTGCCGCCGCGGCCGTGGAACAGCCGCAGCCGGATGTCCTCGCGCCGCGCCACCTCGACCAGCGCCAGCTCGGCCCGGTACAGCGCCCAGTTGGCGGCGAGGTAGCCGCCGTCCTTGTTGCTGTCGGAGTAGCCGAGCATGACCTCCTGCGCGTCGCCGCGGTTGGCGACCAGCGCCCGGTACACCGGCTGGGCGAGGACGGCGGTCATCGTCTCGCCGGCGCCCTGCAGGTCGGCGATCGTCTCGAACAGGGGCGAGATGCCGACCGGGCAGGTGGGGCCGTCCTCGCCGTCGGGGTCGAGCAGGCCGACCTCCTTGAGCAGGACGGCGACCTCGAGCACGTCGCTCACCGACTCGCACATGCTGATCACGTAGTTCGGGATCGCCCGCGGCCCGAGCAGCGCGACCTGCCCGGCGGCGGCCTCCAGCAGGTCCAGCTCCCCCCGGGCCAGCTCCGACAGCTCCGCGCCCGGCCGCACCAGCGGCCGGCGCATCTGCAGCTCCCCGGCCAGCAGCTCGACCCGGGCGGCCTCGTCGAGGGAGGCGTAGTCGGGGCAGACGCCGGCCCAGGCCAGCAGCTCGGCGACGACCTCCTCGTGGACCGAGGAGTTCTGCCGCATGTCCAGCCCGGCGAGGTGGAAGCCGAACACCTCGACGGCGTCGCGCAGCCGGGCCAGCCGGTCGTCGGCCAGCGCGCCGGCGCCGTGGCTGCGCAGCGAGGCGTCGACGACGGCGAGGTCGGCGAGCAGCTCGTCGGGGGTGTCGTAGGGGTCGAGCTCGGCGACCGGCGGCACGCCGGGCACCCGCCCGAGGACCCGCTTCGCGGTGGCGGCCAGCCGGGCGTGCACGCCGTTGAGCGCCCGCCGGTAGGGCTCGTCGGCGCGGAACGGCGAGTCGTCGCGGGAGGCGTCGGCCAGGTGCGCCAGCTGCGGCGTCGGCGTGACCAGCCGGTCGGACATCGACAGCTCGCGGTACAGCTGCACGAGCTCGCCGAGGTGGTGGGCCAGCGCCGTCTCGGCCTGCCGGGTGCTGGCGCGGCGGACGGCGTCGGCGGTGACGAACGGGTTGCCGTCGCGGTCGCCGCCGATCCACGAGCCCGGCTGCAGCACCGGCTGGGTGGGCAGGCCGGCGTGCGGCCAGCGCTCCTGCAGCGCGCGGCGCAGGTCGGCGTTGATCTCGGGCACCACCCGGAACAGCGACAGGTCGTAGTAGCGCAGCGCCTCGTCGATCTCGTCGGCCAGCCGCAGCCGGGACAGCCGCAGCAGCGCCGTCTGCCAGAGGGTGAGCACCGCCCGCTCCAGCTGCGCCGACCAGGCGGCCTCGTCGACCTCCCCCGGCGCCATCCGGTCGCGCTCCCGGATCAGCTCGGTGACCTGCTGCTGCACCTGCGAGATCGTCTTGCGGCGCACCTCGGTGGGGTGCGCGGTGACCACCGGGACCACCAGCGCGCCGGCCAGCTCCCGCGCGACGACGTCGGGGTCCAGGCCCGCCCGGTCCAGCAGCGCGAAGGTGGCCGCGAGGCTGCCGGGCTGCGGCGGCGAACCGGCCCGGCGGTGGTGCCGGCGGCGGCGCTCGTGGTGCAGGTCCTCGGCCAGGTTGGCCAGCAGCGAGAAGTGGCTGAACGCGCGGATGACGTGGTTGGCCGCGCGGACGTCGAGGTCGCCCATGCGGGCGGCGACCTCCGCGCGGTCGGTCTCGGAGCGGCGGACGGCGAAGGCCTGCACGCGGGTGGACTCGACCAGGTCCAGGACGTCGTCGCCGCTCTGCTCCCGGATCACCTCGCCGAGGACCCGGCCGAGCAGCCGGATGTCCTCGCGCAGCGGGGCGTCGTCGGCCCGGCCGTCCCCCTCCGGGTCGCGTCCGGGCAGGCGCAGGTCGGCGACGTCGACGGTGGCTTCCGACATGCGGGCAGTATCGGCCCCCCATGTGACGGGCGGGTGTCCCGGGGGAAGGTCCCCCGCGTGCTGACGCTGCGCGCCACCCCCGCCGCCCCCGCCCCCGCCGACCACGGCGAGGGCCCCACCTGGGACGACGCCCGCTCCGAGCTGCTGTGGGTCGACATCAGCGCCGGGCGGGTCCGCCGGGCCGCCCTCGACGGCGACACCCTGACCGACACCGGCTCGCTGTCCGCCGGCGACACCGTGGGCGCCGTCGTCCCGGCCGCCGGCGGCGGGTGGCTGGCCGCCGCCGGCGCCGGGTTCACCCACCTCGCCGACGACGGCACCGCGCGGGTGCTGCTGGAGCTGGCCGGCGAGGGCGGCGGCCCGGACGACGGCGGCACCCGCATGAACGACGCGAAGTGCGACCGCGCCGGGCGGTTCTACGCCGGGACGATGGCCTTCGACGAGCGCCCCGGCGCCGGCACCCTCTACCGGCTGGACACCGACGGCACCGTCACGACCGTCCGCGAGGGGCTGACCGTCTCCAACGGGCTGGGCTGGTCGCCCGACGACCGCACCGTCTACCTCGCCGACTCCGGCCCCGGCCTGGTGCACGCCGTCGACCACGACCCGTCCTCGGGTGCGTGGGGCCGCGGGCGGGTGCTGCTGGAGACCGGCGGCGCCGACGGCGTGGCCGACGGGCTCACCGTCGACGACGAGGGCTGCCTCTGGACGGCGATGTGGGGCGGCGGGCAGGTGCGCCGCTGGTCACCGGAGGGCGAGCTGCTCGCCGTCGTCGAGGTGCCGGTGGCCAACACCTCCAGCTGCGCCTTCGCCGGGCCGGACCGCGGCCTGCTGGTCATCAGCACCGCGCACGGCGACGCCGACGAGGCGGAGGCCGGGCGGCTGTTCACCGTGCGGCCCGGCGTCACCGGCCCGCCGGCGAACCCCTACCGCGGCCCGCTCGCCGGCCTCCGGCAGTAGGAGGACCCCGCCGCAGGGGCCGGTCAGCTGCCCTGGAGCAGCGCGAGCGCGGCGGCGGCGAGCTGGTCGCCGGCCGCGGCGCCCCGCTCGAACTCCTCCGCCGCGCCGGGGAGGTCGCCGCGGTCGGCCAGCAGCACGCCGAGGTTGTGGTGGCAGTACGCGTCGCCGGCCTGGATCCCGGCGCGGTACGCCTCCTCGGCGGCCTCGTCGTCGGCGAGCAGCTCGCGGTAGAGGTTGCCCAGCGGCAGCCAGGCCACCTGCTCGCCGAGCTTGGCGCCGCGCTCGAGCACCGCGCGGGCCTCCTCCGGGCGGCCGGTCTGCAGCAGCAGCGCGGCCAGGTCGGCGCGGGCGGCGGCGAAGTGGGCGGCGCCGGTGCGCAGCCGGTCCTCCAGCGCCGGGTCGAGGGTCGCGCACCACTGCCAGCAGGCGGCGACGGCGTCGGCCTCGGCGTCGCCGCTCGCGGCCAGCTCCTCGGCGACGGACAGGGCCTGCTCGCGCTCCCCCTGCTCGCGCAGCAGGAAGGCCAGCTGGAGGCCGCCCTCGGTGTCGCCCGCGTCGGCGGCCCCGCGGTAGGCGGCCATGGCCCCCGCGAGGTCGCCGAGCTGCTCGAGCACCAGCCCGAGGTTGCGCCAGGCGTCGGCCTCGCCGCCGGCCAGGGCCACCTCGTAGGCCTCGACGGCCTCGGTCCAGCGCTCCTGCGCGGCGAGGCTGTTGCCCAGGTCGTAGTAGCCGGTGACGTCGCCGAGCTCCGCCGCGCGGCGGAAGCACCACTCGGCGTCGGTCTGCCGGCCGGCGTCGGCGAGGTCGCAGCCCAGCTCGATCAGCTCGTCGGCGTCCTCGGAGGCCTGCAGCCGCCAGAGGCGCGCGTCCAGGTCCTCGGTCATGGCGCCGATGATGGCCGCGCCGACCTGGGCGCACGCCCTCCGCAGGGGTGAGGTCACCCCAACGTGTCCGCTGCTCGACCGGGCGGGTGTCCCCCCGCCCGGCGCTCAGGCCCGCCCGGCCCGCAGGGCCTCCCGCAGCTTGGTCTTCCCGCTGGTCCGGAGCAGGGCGCCGGAGTACACCCGGCCGCCCAGCCGGACCACCAGCGCGATCGCCACGAGCATGAGGACGACGGCCACGCCGACCTCCCAGAGCGCGACGTCCCCCGCCGCCTGGCGCACCGGCATGACCATCGGCGAGAGCCCCGGCACGTAGGAGGTGACCACGGCCAGGCTCCCGTCCGGGTCGCTCGCCGCCTGCACGGCGACGACGAAGCCCGCGACCAGCACCAGCGACGCCGGGGTCAGCACGCTGCCGAGGTCCTCCTGCCGGCTGACCAGCGAGGCGGCGACGGCGAACAGCGAGGCGTAGAGCGCGTAGCCGAGGACGAACCAGAACAGCAGCCACAGCACCGTGCCGACCAGCTCGCCGGGCAGGTCGACGACGTCGAAGGCGAGCGCGCCGCCGATCCCGATCGCGGCGATGACGGCGATCTGCGCGAGGCCGAGCACGCCGAGGCCGAGGATCTTCCCGGCCAGCAGCTGCCACGGCTTCATCGTGGCCAGCAGCAGCTCCACCACCCGGCTGGACTTCTCCTCGACGACGCCCTGCGCGACGAACTGGGCGAAGAGGATGAGCAGGCTGTAGAGCACGACGACGCCGACGATCGCGACCACGACGTTCTGCTGGTCGCCGTCGTCGTCGAGCGCGGTCACCGACAGCGTCGGCAGGTCCGCGGGGTCGACGCCGGCCCCGGCCAGCGCGTCGGTGAGCGCCACGGCCCCCACCGCGCCGGACACGACCGCCTCCAGCGTCGTGTCGGGCTCGCGGACCACCAGCTCGGGAGCGGTGGCCGCGCCGACCAGGGCGCCGTCGACGTCCTCGGCCTCGACGGCGGCGCGGGCGGCGTCGTCGGTGTCGAACCGGACCACCTCGACGTCGACGCCGAGCGCGTCGCCCTGGGCCTCGAGGGCCTGGCCGACCTGCCCGGGCTCGCCGACGACGCCGACCCGGCTGGTGTCCCCGCCGGAGTTGACGACGACCTGGAAGACCAGCACGCCGAGGATCAGCACGATCATCAGCACCGAGCTGGCGATGAACGTCTTGTCGCGGATGCGGGTGGAGACCTCGCGGGCGGCGACCAGGCGGACCAGCCGCCCGCTGGACAGCGGGGCGGTCACGCGGCCACCTCCTCGCGCGCGGCGGCCTGCTGCGCCGGGTCGGCGACGGCCTCGCGGAACAGCTCCACCAGCGTGGCCTCCCGCCAGGCGAAGTGGGTGACCCGGCCGGTGCGCAGCGCGGCGGCGAGGACCTGCTGGTCGTCGGCGCCCGGGGCCAGCTCCAGCAGCGTGTCGCCGGCCTGCTCGGAGACGACCCGGACGCCGGGCACGGCGGCGGCCCAGCCGGGCGCGGCGTCGGGGACGACGACCCGCAGCAGCCGGCCGGCCTCCCGGCGGCGCAGCTCCGCGACGGTGCCGGTGGCGACCATGCGGCCGCGGGCGAGGATGCCCACCGAGTCGCACAGCCGCTCGACCAGGTCGAGCTGGTGGCTGGAGAACACGACCGGCACCCCGCCGCGGCACTGGTCGAGCAGCGCCTCGGCCAGCGCGTCGACGCCGACCGGGTCCAGGCCGCTGAACGGCTCGTCGAGGATCAGCACCTCGGGCCGGCTGACCAGCGCGGCGGCCAGCTGCACCCGCTGCTGGTTGCCCAGCGACAGCTTCTCGACGGGGTCGCCGCGGCGCTCGCCCAGGCCCAGCCGCCCGGACCACTCGTCCGCGGCGCGGGCCGCGGCGGCGGCGTCCACGCCGTGCAGCCGGGCGAAGTAGGTCAGCTGCTCGCCGACCCGCATCTTCGGGTAGAGCCCGCGCTCCTCCGGCATGTAGCCGATGCGCCGCCGGGTCCCCTCGTCCAGCGGCCGGCCGCGCCAGCGCACCTCGCCCGCGTCGGCCCGGGCCAGCCCCATGGCGATGCGCATGGTCGTCGTCTTCCCGGCCCCGTTGGACCCGCAGAAGCCGAACATCGAGCCGGGGGCGACGGTGAAGCCGACGCCCTCCAGCACGCGGTTGTCGCCGTAGCTCTTGTGGAGCCCGTCGAACTCGAGCACCGTTCCTCCGTCCGCTGTCCCCGTGCGCACCGACGCTATCGGTCCCCACCTCGCGGACCGTGCTGACCTGCGGTGTCATCGGGACATGAGCCAGGAGAACGTCCCCGCCCGCCCACCGTCGGGCGTCGGGCTGGACGGGCTGCGCCGGGCGGCGGCCGGCTGCCGGGCCTGCGAGCTGTGGGAGCCGGCGACCCAGACCGTGTTCGGCGAGGGGCCGGAGACCGCGCGGATCGTGTTCGTCGGCGAGCAGCCGGGCGACCAGGAGGACCGCAGGGGCGAGCCGTTCGTCGGCCCGGCCGGCCGGCTGCTGGACCGGGCGCTGGCCGAGGCCGGGATCGAGCGGAGGGACGCCTACGTCACCAACGCGGTCAAGCACTTCCGCTTCACGCCGACGCCCAAGCGGCGGATCCACCAGTCGCCGGGCGCCGAGCACCTCCGCGCCTGCCGGCCGTGGCTGGAGGCGGAGTTCGAGGTGCTCAGGCCCGAGGTCGTCGTCTGCCTGGGCGCGACGGCGGCCAAGGCGCTCATCTCGCCGTCGTTCCGGATCACCAAGGAGCGCGGGAAGCTCATGCCGTGGACGCCGCCGGGCGTCGCGCGCGCCGAGGCCGGCGACGACGAGCCGGAGGAGGACGAGCCGGCGCAGACCTGGATGCTCGCGACCGCGCACCCCTCGGCGATCCTGCGGACGCCGGACGAGGCCCGTGCCGCGGCCTTCGACGCGCTGGTCGCGGACCTCCGCGTCGTCGCCGGCGCGTTGGCTTAGACGGAGGACCTCCCTGCCCCCGCCACTCGCGGGCCCGCGGCGGGACCCTGCGGGGAGGCCTAGGCGCCGGCCCTGGAGGCGCGGAACAGCCGGAACGAGGGCACCAGCAGCGCGACCACCGCCATCGCGACGACGACGACGACCCCGCCGGAGACCATGGCGACGCCGACGCCCGCCGCGCTGGCCACCGCGCCGGCGCGCAGGTCGCCGAGCCGCGGCCCGCCGGCGACGACGACGATGAACACGCCCTGCATCCGCCCGCGCATCTCGTCGGGCGCGGCGGTCTGCAGCATCGACGAGCGCAGCACCGCGCTGACCATGTCCCCGGCCCCGGCGACGGCGAGGAAGAACACCGCCATCCACAGCGACTGCGCGAGGCCGAACCCGATGATCGCCACGCCCCACACGACGATCGCGGCGAGCACCACCGCGCCCTGCCGGTCGACCCGCGACACCCAGCCCGAGGTCAGGCCCATGAGCAGCGCGCCGATGGAGATGCCGGCGAACAGCCACCCGTAGGCGTTGGCCGAGCCCGCGTAGCGGTCGGCGGCGAGCTCGGGGAACACCGCCTGCGGCCAGGCGAACAGCATCGCGACGACGTCGACGACGAAGGTCATGAGCAGCACCGGCTGGGTGCGCAGGAAGGTGAAGCCCTCCCCCACCCCGCGGACGGCGGCGCCCAGCCGCAGCGGCCCGGTGTTCCCGCCCGGCGGCAGCGGCGGCAGGCCGCGCACCAGGAGCACGGCGACCAGGAGCGTGGCGGCGTCGACGGCGTAGGCGACGAACAGGTCGCCCAGGCCGATGAGCAGCCCGGCGACTAGCGGACCGACGATGACGCCGACCTGCCGCACGGTCATCGCCAGCGCGTTCGCCGCCGCCACGCCCTCCGGCCCGACCAGTGCGGGGATCACCGCGCTGCGCGCGGGCTGGTTGACCGCGGTGAAGCCGGAGACCGCGGCCACGAGCGCCCACAGCAGCCAGAGGTTCCCGCCGCCGGGCAGCAGCGCCTGCAGGGCCAGCAGCGCGCTGGTCACCGCCGAGCCGACCCCGGTGACGAGCATGAGCTTCCGCCGGTCCATCGCGTCGGCGATCGCCCCGCCGAGCAGGCCGAAGACCACCAGCGGCACCAGCGAGACCATCGACGTGACGCCGACCAGCAGCGAGTCCCGGGTGATCGCGTACACCTGCACCGGGACGGCGACCAGCGTCATCTGCTGGCCGACCATCGTCGAGGTCAGCCCCCAGAACAGCCGCCGGTAGCCGGGGTTGCGGAGCGGGCTGGTGTCCAGCGCCCAGCCGCGGCGGCGCGGGACGGGCGCGGGCTCGGCGACCTCCCCCGGCTCGACCGGGTCGGCGGGCAGCTGCCCGCCGGGAGGTGACGTACTGGAACGGCCCTGCTGCAGGGACCCGCGCCGGGCGTGCGAGGGGCGGGGGGCAGCGGGGTCCTCCGTCACGGGGCGAGCCGCTGGAGGACCCAGCCGCCGCCCTCCTCGTCGTCGCGGACGAACCGCAGCCGGTCGTGCAGCCGCCCGGGCCCGCCCTGCCAGAACTCGACGGTCCGCGGCACCACGCGGTAGCCGCCCCAGGCCGGCGGCCGCGGCACCTTCTCCGTCGTCGTCTCCTCGTCGAGCAGCCGCACCCGCTCCTCGAGCTCCTCCCGGGAGTCGACGACGGTCGACTGCACCGAGGCGACCGCGGCCAGCTGCGCCTCGCGCGGGCGGGGGTCCCACAGGTCGTCGGAGGCGGCCTCGCCGACGCGCTCGACGGTGCCGGTCACGCGGACCTGCCGCTGCAGCGCGTGCCAGGGGAAGACCAGCGCCGCGCGGGGGTTGACGGCCAGCTGCGCGCCCTTGGCGGAGGCGTAGCTGGTGCCGAAGACGAAGCCGGCCTCGTCGTAGCCCTTGAGCAGCACGATCCGCGCGTCCGGGGCGCCGTCGGCGTCGGCCGTGGCCACGACCACCGCGTTCGGGTCGGGGACGTCGGCGGCGACGACGTCGCGGAACCAGGCGTCGAACTGCTCGACCCAGGTGGGCGCGAGGTCCTCCTCGCGCAGCCCCGGGCGGTCGTAGTCCCTGCGCATGCGGGAGAGGTCGGCCACCCCGCCATGCTGACACCGCGCCGGGGAGCGGGCGCCGGGCGGCTCCCGCTGGACGGCAGCCCCGGATGGAACGGAGGCGGCCGCTGGGCCTAGTGTCGCGGTGCAGTCGTGCGCCGCTGAACGTGCGGGCACGAGGTCCGCGCGCGCAGAGGAGCATGCGAGATGGCCGACGACTTCGTACCCGGCCTCGAGGGCGTCATCGCCTTCGAGACCACGATCGCGGAGCCCGACAAGGACGGCGGGTCGCTCCGCTACCGCGGGGTCGACATCGAGGACCTGGTCGGCAAGATCACCTTCGGCAACGTGTGGGCGCTGCTGGTCGACGGCAAGTTCGGCCCCGGCCTGCCCCCGGCCGAGCCGTTCCCGATCCCGGTGCACAGCGGCGACGTCCGCGTCGACGTCCAGGCCGCGCTGGCGATGCTCGCCCCGTTCTGGGGCTACCGCCCGCTGCTGGACATCAGCGACGAGGAGGCCCGCGACCAGCTGGCCCGCGCCGCGGTCATGGCGCTGTCCTACGTCGCCCAGTCCGCCCGCGGCATCGGCATCCCGGCCGTGCCGCAGAGCCGCATCGACGAGGCCTCCACCATCGTGGAGCGGTTCATGGTCCGCTGGCGCGGCGAGCCCGACCCCCGCCACGTCGCCGCCGTCGACGCCTACTGGACGTCGGCCGCCGAGCACGGCATGAACGCCTCCACCTTCACCGCCCGCGTCATCGCCTCCACCGGCGCCGACGTCGCCGCCGCGATGTCCGGCGCGATCGGCGCGATGTCGGGCCCGCTGCACGGCGGCGCCCCCTCCCGGGTCCTGCACATGCTCGACGGCGTCGAGCAGGCCGGCGACGCGGAGAAGTACGTCAAGGACCTGCTCGACCGCAAGGAGCGCCTGATGGGCTTCGGGCACCGGGTCTACCGGGCCGAGGACCCCCGCGCCCGCACGCTGCGCAAGGCCGCGAAGGAGCTCGGCGCCCCGCGCTTCGAGGCCGCGCTGGCGCTGGAGAACGCCGCGCTCAAGGAGCTGCGCGAGCGGCGCCCGGACCGGCCGATCGAGACCAACGTGGAGTTCTGGGCGGCGATCGTCCTCGACTTCGCCGAGGTCCCGAGCCACATGTTCACGTCGATGTTCACCTGTGCCCGCACCGCCGGCTGGTGCGCGCACATCCTGGAGCAGAAGCAGACCGGCCGCCTCGTGCGCCCGTCGGCCCGCTACGTCGGGCCCGCCGCGCGCAAGCCGGAGGAGGTCGAGGGCTTCGACACCATCACGGTCAAGGCCGTCGACGAGGTCTCCCCGGCGTAGTCCCGGCCCGCCCGACCACCCGTCGAGGAGCACCCCCGGCATGAGCACCACCATCCCCGCCGACCTGCTGCCCGCCGACGGGCGGTTCGGCTGCGGCCCGTCGAAGGTCCGCCCGGAGGCGCTGCGGGCGCTGGCGTCCGAGGGCGCGGCGCTCATGGGCACCTCGCACCGCCAGGCCCCGGTCAAGGGCCTGGTCCGACAGGTCCGCGAGGGGCTGGCCCAGCTGTTCGACCTGCCCGAGGGCTACGAGGTCGTGCTGGGCAACGGGGGCTCCACGGCGTTCTGGGACGCCGCCGCCCTCGGGCTGGTGCGGCGGCGCAGCGCCCACGGCACCTACGGCGAGTTCTCCGCGAAGTTCGCCTCCGCGGTCGCCGAGGCGCCGTTCCTCGAGGAGCCGGTCGTCACGCGGGGCGAGCCGGGCACGCTGGCGCTGCCGACGGCGCAGCCCGGCGTCGACGCCTACGCGTGGGCGCACAACGAGACCTCGACCGGGGTCATGGCGCCGGTGGTCCGCCCGCACGGCGCCGACGACGACGCGCTCGTGCTGATCGACGCCACCAGCGGCGCCGGCGGCCTCCCGGTCGACGTCGCCGAGGCCGACGCCTACTACTTCGCGCCGCAGAAGTCCTTCGCCTCCGACGGCGGGCTCTGGATCGCGCTGATGAGCCCGGCGGCGCTGGAGCGGGTGGCGGAGGTCAAGGCGTCGGGGCGGTGGATCCCCGGGTTCCTGGACCTGTCGATCGCCGTCGACAACTCCACCAAGGACCAGACCTACAACACCCCCGCCGTCGCGACGCTGTTCCTGCTCGCCGACCAGGTCCGCTGGATGCTCGGCCTCGGCGGGCTCTCCGGCGCGGTCGCGCGCAGCCGGGAGTCCTCGAGCCGGCTCTACGGGTGGGCGGAGAAGACCTCCTACACGACACCGTTCGTCGCCGACCCGGAGCAGCGCAGCCTCGTCGTCGGCACGGTCGACTTCGACCCCTCCGTCGACGCCGCGCAGGTCGCGAAGGTGCTGCGGGCCAACGGCGTGGTCGACGTCGAGCCCTACCGCAAGCTCGGCCGCAACCAGCTGCGGGTCGGCATGTTCCCCGCCGTCGACCCCGACGACGTCAGCGCGCTGACCGCCTGCATCGACTTCGTCGTCGAGCGCCTCTAGAAGGACCCCCTCGCCCCCACCGCTCGCCGACTCGCGGCGGACCCTGCACGGGGGCCGTTCCAGCACGTGGCCGGGGTCAGCGGGCCTGCTCGCCGTCGGCCGGCTGGACGGCGGTGCTCGGGAAGTCCCGCAGGTCGCCGGTCGGACGGCGGTCCCAGCTGCGGAAGGTCAGGTCCGTCTGCAGGTAGAGCGCGACCAGCTCGGCGGTGCTGCGGATGCCCTCGAGGTGGGTGCGCTCGTTGCCGTGGCTGCCGTCGATGCCGAACCCGATGAGCGCGGCGCGGGTGTTGGCGCCGGCCTCCAGCGCCGAGGCGGCGTCGGAGCGGTAGTACTTGTAGACGTCGCGGCGGTGCGGCACCTCGTGCACCCGGCACAGGTCGATCAGGTGCCGGGTCAGGTGGTAGTCGAACGGCCCGGTCGAGTCCTGCATCGCGATGTTGACGCACTGCTCGGAGGACGCCTGCCCGGGCGCGACCACCGAGGTGTCGATGGAGACGAGCTCGGCGACGTCGGCGTCCAGGCCGTGGCTGGCCCCCAGGCCCACCTCCTCGGCGATGGTGACCAGCAGGTGCGCGGTCACCGGCACCTGGATGCCGGAGTCGATGATCGCCTTGAACGCGCCCAGCGCGGCGGCGATGCCGGCCTTGTCGTCGAGGTGGCGGCTGTTGACGAACCCGCTGGGGGTGATCACCGGCTGCGGGTCGATGGCCACGAAGTCGCCGACCTGGATGCCCAGGCGCTCGAGGTCGGCGCGGCTGTGCACCACCTCGTCGACGCGGACCTCGACGTGGTCCCAGCCCACGCCCTGCTCGTCGACCTCGTCGCCGAAGCGGTGCCCGCTGGCCTTGTTGGGCAGGATCGTCCCGGTGTGCCGGTAGTCGCCGGACACGTCGTCGGAGAAGATGATCACCCGGGCGCCCTCGGCGAAGCGGGCGCTGTGCGTGCCCACCGGCACGATCGCCAGCCGGCCGTTGTCCTTGAGCCCGCTGACCATGCAGCCGATCGTGTCGGCGTGCACCACCACGGTCCGGTCGGCGCCGGGCGAGGCGCTGGGCAGCTCGGCCAGCAGCGCGCCGCGGCGGGTGACCTCGAAGTCCATGCCCAGGCTGCGCAGCTCGCCGCCGATGAGCTGCATCACGTGGTCGGTGCGCCCCGAGGGGCTCGGGATGTCGAGCATCTGCAGTAGCACGCGCTGGACGTAGTCCATGTCGATGGGCAGGCGCTTCTGTCCCGCGTCGACCGGGCTCGGCAGGAAGCGGGGGTTGAGCTCGCCGTCGTCTCGGACGAGGCCGGTGTCGTCCCGGGGGCCGGTCAGCATGGGGGTCGAGTCTAAGACGGACCGGGCGGGCGCCCGCGCGGCCCGCCACGCCGGAGGACATCCGGCACGGACCCGGCTGCCGCGGATAGCCTCGCGCGTGGTCCCCTGTCACCCAGGGGATCCCGTCGTCCCGCCGTCCGTCCGAGGAGGTCCCGTGCGCTCGCTGCGTCTCGTGGGCCTGTCCGACGACGGCCGCAGCCTGGTCCTCGCCCTCGACGGCGGGGACGGTGACGAGGGCGAGCGCTTCGAGCTGCCGATCGACGACCGGGTGCGCGCCGCGGCCCGCGGGGACACCCGCCGGCTGGGCCAGATGGAGTCCGACGGCGGCCTGTCGCCGCGGGTCATCCAGGCCCGCATCCGCGCCGGCGAGACCCCGGAGCAGGTCGCGTCCGCCTCGGGAACCCGGGTGGAGCGGATCATGCGCTTCGCGCACACGGTGCTGCAGGAGCGCGCCCGCATGGCCGAGCAGGCCCGCCAGGCCCGGGTCCGGCTGTCGGAGGGCACCTCCGGCGAGCCGCTGCAGCAGTTCATGGCCGAGCGGCTGCGGCTGCTCGGCGCCGACCTCGACGCCGTCCGCTGGGACGCCGCCCGCTCCGAGGACGGCACCTGGGTGGTCACCGCCGCCTGGCGCGCCGGGACCAAGGAGGGCACCACGCAGTGGGCCTACGACCTCGCCGGCCGCGCGGTCAGCCCCTTCGACGCCCCCACCCGCGACTTCGCGGAGGGCACCCGGCTGGTCCGCGTCGTCCCCGGGGTGCCCGCCGAGCGGCCGGCGCTGCCCGTGCACCGCAGCGCCGCCGTCCCCGAGCGCCCCACCCCGGAGCGCCCCACCCCGGAGCGCCCCACCCCGGACCGCCCGGCGCCCGAGCGGCCGGCGTCCGAGCGGCCCGTCCCGCCGGCCGACGAGCCGCGCACCGGCCCGGGTGAGCGGCGCACCGACCCCGCCGAGGACGAGGACGTTTCCGAGCACGACACCGTCGTGCTGCGCACCGGCGAGTCCGACGGCGAGGACGAGGACCCGCGCGCCCGCGTGCCCGCCTGGGAGGACATCGTCTTCGGGGTCCGCCGCAACCGCTGAGCAGTACGCTCGCCACTCCGGACCGACGTGTCCGTCCGGGGGGCCGCGGGTACGTCGTCCACAACCGAACGAGTGCGGGAGTGGAGCGCAACATGTCGATGTCCGTGTCGATGCCCCTGGGCGGAGTCCAGGTCGGGTCGTACGACAGCTACCAGGCGGCGCAGGCCGCGGTGGACCACCTCTCCGACGAGAGGTTCCCGGTCGAGAACGTCACGATCATCGGGTCGGACCTGCGGATGGTCGAGCGGGTCACCGGGCGGCTCACCTGGGGCCGCGCGATCGGCGCGGGTGCCGCGGGCGGCGCCTGGTGGGGTCTGTTCGTCGGCCTGCTGCTGGGCATCTTCGCCCCCGACGGCACCAGCTGGATCAGCTCGGTGCTGACCGGCCTGCTGATCGGTCTGCTGTTCGGTGCGCTGTTCGGCGCCATGGGCTACGCGGCCACCCGCGGTCAGCGCGACTTCACCAGCGTCTCGCAGGTCACCGCGAGCCGGTACGACGTCATGTGCGACCCCTCCCGCGCCGAGGAGGCCCGCGCCATCCTGGCCCGCTGGTCCCTGCGCAACTAGCGGAGGGTCGCGAACGCGACGGCGGCCGCGGCGGCGACGCCGAGGGAGTCGACGCCGGCGCGCATGGGGATCCGGGCGCGCACCCGGGCGGCGGCCTGCGCCTCCCGGGTGAGCCCGGGTCCCTCCGCGCCGAGCAGCACCGCGGTGCGCGGGTGCGCCCGCGGGTCCACCTCGTCCAGGTCCACCGCGTCGGCGGCGGGCGTGAGCGCGACGGTGAGGTAGCCGGCCGCGTGCAGCCGCTCGAGCCCGGCCGGCCAGTCGGTCAGGACGGCGAACGGCAGCGCCAGCACGTGCCCCATGGAGACCCGCACCGCGCGGCGGTAGAGCGGGTCGGCGCAGCGCGGGTCCAGCAGCAGCCCGTCGACGCCGAGGGCCACGGCCGAGCGGGCGATCGAGCCGAGGTTCTCGGCGTCGTTGAGCGCCTCGAGCACCGCCAGCCGCCGCGGCGCCGCCGGGTCGGGCCCGGCCAGCAGCGCGCCGACGTCGGCCGGCGGGCGGCGGTCGGCCGATGCCAGGACGCCGCGGGTCAGCCGGAAGCCGATCAGCTCCGACAGCGCCCACTTGTCCATCTCGTAGGCGGGCACGCCCTCGGGGAGATCCAGCTCGGCCAGCCGCCCGGGCACACCGAGCACCGCCCGCACCCGGTACGGCGAGGCGAGGAGCCGCTGCACGGCCGGGACGCCCTCGACGATCACCGGGCCGGTCCCCCGCACCCGCCCGGCGGGACGGTCGCCGGCGTGCAGGTCGCGGAAGTCGGCCACCCGCTCGTCGGCGACGTCGGTGATCTGCACGCTCACGCCCCGATCCTCCCCGAGCGGTCCGCGCCCCCCGCCCGCAGGATCCAGTGGTGACCGACAGGACCGTCGTCGTCGGAGCCGGGATCGCCGGCGTCGCCTGTGCCCGCGCGCTCGCGGACGCGGGCGTGCCGGTGCTGGTCCGCGACCGCGGCCGCCGCCCCGGGGGCCGCATGGCGTCCCGGACGCTGGCCGGCCGGGTCACCGACCTCGGCGCCTCCTACCTGACCGCCGAGCCCGGCTCGCCGTTCGCCGCCGTGGTCGGGGACTGGGTGGCCCGGGGGCTGGCCCGGCCGTGGACCGACACGTTCGCCGTCGCCGGGCCGGACGGGATCCGCGACAGCAGCAGCGGTCCGGTCCGCTACGCCGCGCCCGGCGGGCTGCGCTCGCTGGTCGCCGACCTCGCCGCCGGCCTCGACGTCGTCCAGGAGTCCTCGGTGGAGCGGGTGGAGCCCGGCGCCCGGGTCGACGGCGCGGAGGCGCCCGCCGCCGTCCTGGCGCTGCTCGACCCGCAGGCCCGCCGCCTGCTGCCGCCGGACCTGGCCGCCCGCCTGCTCGGCGACGAGGGCGCGCGGCCCTGGCAGCCGACCCTGGCCGTGGCGCTGGGCTGGGACGAGCGCCACTGGCCGGCCGACCTGCACGGCGCCTTCGTGCACGACGACCCGGTGGTCGAGTGGGTCGCCGACGACGGCGACCGGCGCGGCGACGGCGCCCCCGTGCTGGTGGCGCACACGACGCCGGGCACCGCCGCCGCGCACCTCGACGACCCCGGCCGGGCGGCGCCGGAGGTCACCGCCGCGGTGTGCCGTGCGCTGGGCATCGACCGCCCGCCGGCCTGGACGCACGTGCACCGCTGGGCCTTCGCCAAGCCGGCGGCCCCGCGCGAAGAACCGTTCGGCCTGGTCGACGGCGTCGGCGTCTGCGGCGACGGGTGGCGGGCGCCGTCGAAGGTGGGGAGCGCCTGGACCAGCGGGCACCTGCTCGGCGCCGCACTGGGCGGGCGCTGAGCGCCCGCGGGCCTCGCCCCTCCCCCGGGCCCGGCCGACGCCGCGGCCCGCCGCCGCTGACCCCTCCCCGCGCACGGGGCCGTTGACGCCGCCCGCAGAACTCATCTAGCGTTGAGTTCATCAGGCGTTGAGTTCTCGCCACTCGGGAGGCCGACATGACCGACGCCGTCACCGTCACCGACCTCGTCGTCCACCGCGGGCGCCGCCGGGTGCTGCACGACCTGTCGTGCGCGGTCCCCGCCGGGCGGGTCACCGGCCTGCTGGGACCCAGCGGCAGCGGGAAGACGACGCTCATGCGCGCGCTGGTCGGCGTGCAGAAGGTGCGCTCGGGCACGGTGACCGTGCTCGGCGAGCCCGCCGGCTCCCCCGGCCTGCGCCGCCGGGTCGGGTACGTCACCCAGGCGCCGAGCGTCTACGCCGACCTCACCGTGCGGGAGAACGCCCGCCACTTCGCCGCCCTGTACGGCCGGGGCGCCCGGGCCGCCGACGACGCGCTGGCCGCCGTCGGGCTGGCCGACGCCGCCGGGCAGCTGGTCGGCGACCTCTCCGGCGGCCAGCGCGGCCGGGCGTCCCTGGCCTGCGCGCTGGTGGGCGAGCCGGAGCTGCTGGTCCTCGACGAGCCGACCGTCGGCCTGGACCCGGTGCTGCGCGTGGAGCTGTGGGACCGGTTCCACGCCCTCGCCGCGGCCGGCACCACCCTCGTCGTCTCCAGCCACGTCATGGACGAGGCCGGGCGCTGCGACCGGCTGCTGCTGCTCCGGGAGGGCCGGCTGCTGGCCGACTCCACGCCCGCGCGGCTGCGCGCCGACTCCGGCACCGACGACCTCGAGGAGTCCTTCCTCCGCCTCGTGCGGGCCCAGCAGCAGGAGGTGGCGGCGTGAGCGCCCCGGCCGCCGTCCTGAGCCCCCGGCTCACCGGCGCGATCACCGCCCGGGTGCTGCGGCAGCTCCGGCACGACCACCGCACCATCGCGATGATGGTGCTGCTGCCCAGCCTGCTGCTCGGGCTGCTGTACCTGCTCTGGCGGGACGTGCCGACGCTGCCCGGTCAGCCGAGCGTCTTCGACCGGGTCGGGCTCACCATGCTCGGCGTCTTCCCGTTCGTGGTGATGTTCCTGGTCACCAGCATCGCGATGCTGCGGGAGCGGACCTCCGGCACCCTCGAGCGGCTGCTCACCACGCCGCTGTCCCGGCTGGACCTGCTGCTCGGCTACGGCGTCGCGTTCGGCCTGGCCGCCGCGGTGCAGGCGCTGGTCACGGTCACGGTGGCCACCACGCTCTACGACCTCGACATCGCCGGGTCGCCGTGGCTGGTGGTGCTCATCGCCGTCGCCAACGCCGTCCTCGGCGTGGCGCTCGGCCTGCTGGCCAGCGCGTTCGCCCGCAGCGAGTTCCAGGCCGTGCAGTTCATGCCGGTCGTCGTGCTGCCGCAGTTCTTCCTCTGCGGGCTGCTCGTCCCCCGCGAGCAGATGGCCGGCTGGCTGCAGGCGATCAGCGACGTGCTGCCGCTGACCTACGCGGTGGAGGCCCTGCAGGAGGTCGGGCGGTCGGCCGCCGAGACGGGGACGATGTGGCGGGACGTCGGCATCGTGGCCGGCGCGGCGGTGCTCGCCCTCGCCCTGGCGGCGGCGACCCTGCGGAGGAGGACCAGCTGACGGCAGCACGGCGCTCCGGACGGCGCCCCGGCAACCCCGACACCCGGCAGGCGGTGCTGGCCGCGGCCCGCACCGCCTTCGCCGAGCGCGGCTTCGACGCGACGTCGATCCGCGCGGTCGCCACGGCCGCCGGCGTGGACCCCGCCCTGGTGCACCACTACTTCGGCACCAAGGACAAGCTCTTCCTCGCCGCGATCGAGGCACCGGCCGACCCCGAGGCCTTCCTCCCCGAGGTGCTCGCGGCCGGGCCGGAGCACCTCGGGGAGAACGTCGTCCGCATGCTGCTGCGGGTGTGGGACGGCCCCATGCGCCCGGCCGGCCTGGCGCTGGTCCGCTCCGCGGTCGGCAACGAGTGGACCGCGCGGCTGCTGCGCGAGTTCCTCGTCTCGCAGGTGCTGCGGCGGGTGCTCGGGACCCTCGACCTGCCGGCCGCCGAGGGCGAGGCCCGCGGCGCGCTGGTGGCCTCCCAGTTGGTCGGCGTGGTGATGACCCGCTACGTGCTCCGCGTCGAGCCGCTGGCCTCCGCGCCGGCCGAGGAGCTGGTCGCGGCCGTCGGGCCCACCCTGCAGCGCTACCTCACCGGGGACGTCGCCCTGCCCGGCCGGCGGGACTAGCGCGCGACGCGGGCCAGCTGCCGGGCCTGGGCGACCAGCCGCCCGGTGGAGTCCCAGATCCGGCACTCCTCGTCCGACCAGCCGCCGGTGACCTCGGTGGACCGGGACTCGACGACGCACCAGCCCGGTGCCGGGAGCGCGCGCACCAGCACCTGCAGCTGCACGGTGGGCGCCCAGCCGGGCTTCCCGACGGCGAACGCGGTGGGCGGCAGCGCGTCGGCGAACAGCAGCAGGGCCAGCGGGTCGGGCTCGCGGCCGTCGGCCAGCCGGATCCAGGCGCGCAGCAGCCGGCGGTCCGAGGGCCGGCCGGCCACCCAGCCAGCGGTCGCCGGGTCCAGCCGGGTGTCCAGCTGCCGGGCCAGGCCCACGGCCGGGCCGCCCTCGGTGGTGCGGGTGGCCACGCACTCGTCGGGCGCCGGGAGCTCGGGTGCCGGGTTGACCGTGTAGTCGGCGACGGCGTCGGCGCCGAGGGTCGCCGTCGTCACCTGGACGGCGAGGGAGGGCCCGGCCGCCCCGGCGAGCAGCACCGAGGAGTGCGCGAGCGTGCGCCCGACGGGCCCGGCGGTGACCGCGAGGTCGGCCGGCCCGCCCGGGGTGGCGCGCAGGTAGCTCGCCGACAGCGCCACCGGGTGCGGGTGCGGGCTGTCCAGCAGCGCCGCCCGCGCCACGACCGCGAGCAGGTAGCCGCCGTTGAGGACGCCGCTGCCGACGTCCCAGCCCGGGTCGAGCTCGGCCCGGACGCCCCCGCCCTCGGTGCGGGTGACGGCGGTGACCCGGTCGAAGGCGGACTGCGCGGTGTCGGTCTGCGGCACGGCGGACAGGGTGCCAGGGTGGTCCCCCGTGGAGTACACGCACCTCGGGCGCAGCGGTCTGTCGGTCTCGCGGCTGTGCCTCGGCACGATGAACTTCGGCTGGAAGACCGAGGAGGCCGACGCCCACGCGATCATGGACCGGGCGCACGACGAGGGCGTCAACTTCTTCGACACGGCCAACGTCTACGGCTTCGACGCCGGCAAGGGCCGCACCGAGGAGGTGCTGGGCACCTGGTTCGCGCAGGGCGGCGGCCGCCGGGAGCGCACGGTCCTCGCCACCAAGGTCTACGGCTCGATGAGCGAGTGGCCCAACGACACGTTCCTGTCCGCGCGCAACCTGGTGCGGTCGGCCGACGAGTCGCTGCGCCGGATGCAGACCGACTGGATCGACCTCTACCAGTTCCACCACGTCGACCTCGAGACGCCGTGGGACGAGATCTGGCAGGCCTGCGAGACGCTCGTCGCCCAGGGCAAGGTGCTCTACGTCGGGTCGTCCAACCACGCGGCCTGGCAGCTGGTCGCGGCCAACGAGGCCGCCGCCCGGCGGCACTTCCTCGGACTGGTGAGCGAGCAGTCGCACTACAACCTGCTCACCCGGCACGTGGAGCTCGAGGTGCTCCCGGCGGCGCGGCACCACGGCATCGGCGTCATCCCGTGGAGCCCGCTCGCCGGCGGTCTGCTCGCCGGCGCGCTCGGGCAGCCGGAGGGCACCCGCCGCACGGAGGACCGCCAGCAGCGGCGCATCGAGCGGCACCGCCCGGCCCTGCAGGCCTACGAGGACGCCTGCGGCGAGTGGGGGCTCGCCCCGGCCGACGTCGCGCTGGCCTGGCTGCTGCACCGGGACGGCGTCACCGCGCCGATCGTCGGCCCGCGCACGATGGAGCAGTTCACCGGGTCGCTGGCCGCGCTCGACGTGCGGCTGGAGCAGGCCCAGCTCGACCGCCTCGACGAGGTCTTCCCCGGCTTCAGGCCCGCTCCGGTGGAGTACGCGTGGTGACCGTCGTGGTGGTGACCGTCGCGAAGGTGCCGAGCGTCTCGTGCCGGCCCGCGGTGCTGCGCACCAGGGCCACCTCCGTCAGGGTCCACTCCGGTCCGCGGTAGCCGGCCAGCCGGGCGGGCAGGTCGCCGTCGGAGGGGCGGCGGGGGTGCCAGCGGCCGAGGGTGAGGTGCGGGCGGAACGGCCGGTCCTCGACCGGCAGGCCCAGCCCGCGGGCGGCGCGGGCCAGCCGCCCGGCCAGGGCGGTGACGACGGCGACGTCGCCGTCCAGGCCCGCCCAGAACACCTGCGGCCGCCGGGCGGACCCGAACCGGCCGGCGCCGGCCAGCCGCAGCACCGCCGGCGGCGTACCGGCGACCGCGGACCCCACGGCGGCGGTGAGCGGCTCCAGGAGCGCCGCCGGGACGGCGCCGAGGAACAGCAGCGTGAGGTGCCAGCGGGCGGGGTCCCCCCAGCGGGGCGCGCCGGGGGCCTCGCGCAGCGGCGCGACGGCCGCCGCGAGGGAGTCGCGGGCCGGCGCCGGCGGTGCCACCGCGACGAACAGCCGCAGCGGCGCCGGCGCGCTCAGCGCACCACCAGGCCGGCCCTGGCCAGCGCGGTCTCCACCCGCAGCCGCTCGGCGTCGCGCGCGGTGCCCGGCGGCGTGCCGAGCAGCGTGGTCGGGATCTCGAGGAGTTCCGCCGCCTCGGCGAGGAGGTCGTCGTAGGCGGCGAGGATCCCGCGGCGCCGGGCCATGGGCACCCCGGCGGGGACCTGGGCGACCTGGCGGGACAGCCGGCGCAGGTCGGTGGCGACGACCTCGAGCGGCCGGTGGGGCGGCTCCACCGGCGCCGGGCTCCGGCGCCGCAGCGGCGCCGGCACCTGCGCCGACCCGAAGACCACCCTGGCGAGCCAGCCGATGAGCGCGACCGACCCGACCACGCCCGCGACGATCGATCCGAGTTGCAGCAGCGCAGCGGGCATGTCGCCTCCACGGACGACGCGGGTCGTGACGTGTGTCACGGTACGTCCTGAGAGGCCGTCCGGCCTCCCCCGGCGTCCGCCGGCGCCAGCGACGGGACGGCCCGCGTCCCCACGTGCAGCCGCAGCCGCGGCGGGAGCACGTGCGCCTCCAGCCGGACCCGCCGCCCCCGGGCCAGCCACAGCCCCGCGACGGCGCCGGCCGCGACGACGACCAGCCCGCCGAGGATCAGCCCCCACGGCGCGCCGAGGTGCTCGGAGGCCCAGCCGATCAGCGGGGCGCCCAGCGGCGTGCCGCCCATGAAGGACGTGAAGTACAGGGCCATCACCCGCCCGCGCATCTGCGGGTCGGCGCCCAGCTGCACGAAGCTGTTGTTGGCCACGCTGAACACCAGGGCCGCCGCGCCGGTGGGCACCAGCAGGACGGCGAACGGCCAGAAGCCCGGCATGAGGCCGCAGGCCACGGTGAGCAGCCCGAGAACGACGGCCGAGGTGACCAGGAACCGCTGCCGCGGGCGGGCGCTGCGGCGGGTGGACAGGAACGCGCCGGTCAGCGAGCCCACGGCGAACGTCGTCGAGAGCAGGCCGAACGCCTCGGCGCCGAGGTCGAACACCTCGCGGGCCATGAGCGCGATCGTGACCTGGAAGTTGAACCCGAAGGTGCCGATGACGAAGGCCAGCACCATCGCCAGCCGCAGGTCCGGCCGCGACCAGGTGTAGGCCAGCCCCGCCCGCAGCTGCCCGCGGGCGCGCGCGACCGGCTCGCTGCGGCGCAGCTCCCCGGCCCGCATGAGCAGCAGCGCCCCGATGGTGAACACGAAGCTGGCGGCGTTGACGAGGAACGCGGGCGCGGTGTCGCCGCCCGAGGCGCCGATGAGCAGGCCGGCCAGCGACGGCCCGACCAGCCGGGCGCCGTTGAAGATCGTCGAGTTGAGCCCGACCGCGTTGGCCAGCAGGTCGCCGCCGACCATCTCGGAGACGAACGCCTGCCGCACCGGGGCGTCGACCGCCGACACGCACCCCAGCGCGCCGGCCAGCAGGAACACGTGCCACAGCGCAACGGCGCCGGTGGCCACGAGCGTGCCGAGGCCCAGCGCGAGCAGGCCCATCAGCGCCTGGGTGACGACGAGGACGCGGCGCTTGTCGTAGCGGTCGGCCAGCACCCCGCCGTACATGCTCAGCAGCAGCGTCGGGCCGAACTGCAGGGCGGTGATCAGGCCGAGCGCCACCCCGCTGTCGCCGGACAGCTGCAGCACCAGCCAGTCCTGGCCGATGCGCTGCATCCACGTGCCGGTCAGGCTGACCAGGTTCGCCGACGCGTAGAGCCGGAAGTTGTGCACGCGGAGCGACCGGAACGGGCTGCGCCCGCTGGTGGCCGGTCCCCCCGAGCCGGGTTCAGCAGGCGTGGACGTCACCCACCGGCGAGCTCCTCCATGATCTCCGCGGCCTCGCGCAGGGTCGCCCGCTGCTGCGGGGTGAGCCGCTGCAGCTGGCTCGACAGCCACGCCTCCCGGGCCCGGGCCTCCTCGGCCAGCAGCGTCTCGGCCGCCGGGGTCAGGTCGATGACCACCTGCCGGCCGTCGGTCGGGTGCGGCGTGCGGGTGACCAGGCCCATGCCCTCCAGCGCGACCACCACGCGGGTCATCGACGGCGGCTGCACCCGCTCGTGCGCGGCCAGCTCCCCCGGGCTCATCGCGCCGTGCCGCTTGATCGTGGACAGCGCGGCGAGGTGGGTGAGGGTGACCGAGGTGTCGACCCGCTGGTTGCGCAGCCGGCGGGAGAAGCGCATGACCGCCAGCCGCAGGTCGTGAGCCAGTGCCGCGGTGTCCAGCGTCGACCGGGTCACGGCCCCAGCCTACCGGTCGTTAGCGCCGCTCAGAACACCTGCTGGAGCGGCTCCAGCGCGAAGTAGACGAGGAACAGCGCCGTGATCACCCACATCAGCGGGTGGATCTCGCGGCGCCTGCCCACCGCGGTCCGCAGCAGGACGTAGGTGACGACGCCGGCGCCGATGCCGTTGGTGATCGAGTAGGTGAACGGCATGAGCGCGATGGTGAGGAAGGCCGGGATGACCAGGGACATGTCGTCCCACTCGAGGTGGCGGATCTGGCTGATCATCAGCGCGCCGACGACGACCAGCGCCGGGGCCGCGGCCTCCGAGGGCACGATCTGCACCAGCGGGGTGAAGAACATCGCGACGAGGAACAGCACGCCGGTGACCACGCTGGCCAGGCCGGTGCGGGCACCGTCGGCCACGCCGGAGGCGGACTCGACGTAGGTGGTGTTCGACGAGACGCTCGCCGCGCCGCCGGCCGCGGCGGCCAGCGAGTCGACCAGCAGGACCGGCTGCGAGCCGGGCAGGTTGCGCTCCTCGTCGAGCAGGTCCCCCTCGGCGCCGACGGCGGTGACCGTGCCGACCGTGTCGAAGAAGTCGGCGATCATGATCGAGAACACGATGAGCAGCGCCGCGACGACGCCGATCCGCTCGAACCCGCCGAACAGCGAGAAGTCCCCGATGATCGACAGGTCGGGGGCGCTGATGACCTCGTCGGGCCACCGCGGCAGCTGCAGGGCCCAGCCGCGCGGGTTGTCCTCCCCCACGCGGACGCCGACGTCGGCGATCTCCTCGACGACGATCGCCAGCACCGTCGAGACGACGATGCCGATGAGCAGCGCGCCCCTGACCCGGCGGACGACGAGCAGCGCGGTGAGCAGCAGCCCCACGACGAACACCAGCAGCGGCCACCCGGCGAGCTGCCCGTTGATGCCGAAGCTGATCAGCGGGGTGCCCGGCCGGATGACGCCGGCGTCGGCCAGGCCGATGATCGTCAGGAAGAAGCCGATGCCGACCGCGATCGCCGTCTTGAGCTGCGGCGGGATCGCCTCGAACACCGCCCGGCGGAAGCCGGTGAGCACCAGCACGGTGATCAGCAGGCCCTCGAGCACGACCAGGCCCATGATCTCCGGCCAGGACAGCTGGGTGGCGGCGAAGACCGCGACGATCGCGTTGATGCCGAGGCCGGTGGCCACCGCGAACGGGTACCGCCCCACGACGCCCATGAGCACGGTGAGCGCGCCGGCGACCAGCGCGGTGACCGCGGCGACGGCACCGAAGGGCAGCGAGGCGCCCGTGACGTCGGCGCCGGACAGGATGATCGGGTTGAGCACCACGATGTAGGCCATCGTGAAGAACGTGGTCAGCCCGCCGCGGACCTCGCGGCCGACCGTGCTGCGCCGGGCGCTGATCCCGAAGTAGCGGTCCAGCCCGTTGCGCGGCCGGACCTGCGGACCGGCACTGCGGCGCGGCGGCGGCGCCTCCACCGCGACGTCGGCCGGCGTGTCCCCCGTGGGGGCGGCGGCGCGGGCTGCGCGGGCACCGCGGGCGGGACGGGACTTCTCGGGCATGCGGGCTCCTGCGGACATGCGGCTGCCGGGCGGTGAGCCGCGACAGCGTGCCACACCGCACGCGCGCCTCCCCGCCGGTCTCCGGGGGACGCCGCCTAGTGTCGGCGGTGTGTCCCGCCCCGCTGCACCCGGCCCCCTGAAGCAGGCCCCTCCCCCGCTGCGCGTGGACACCGCCCGCGTCGTCCTCGCCCTGACGGCGCTGTGGGCGCTCGCCCTCGTCGTCCTGCTGCTCCTCGGCGACCGGGTGGACCGCGTGTGGACGTGGACCTGCGTGGCCGGGATCGTGCTGGCCGGGGTGGGCCTCGCGGTCATGCGCCGGCAGGGCCAGCTGGGACCCCGCCGCTGAGGGGCGGGGCCGCTAGTCGGTGAGGACGTCGAACTCCGCGGTGTCGTAGCGGGCCGACGTCACGACCTCGGCCGGCTCCCCGGCGGCCAGGGTGGCCTGGCTGTGCGCGCCGCAGCCGTAGTCGACGGCGACCACCCGGCCGTCGGCGGGCGCGTACTCGTTGCCGCACGCGCCGAGCAGGTTCCGCAGCGACCCGGCCAGCGGGAGGAAGAAGCCGCAGGTGCCGCACGGGCCCGGGGCCTGGCGGGCCATCGGCGCGCGCGGGCCGAAGTCCCCGGCCAGCCAGCGGGCGGCCGCGGCGCTGCGCCCCTCGCGGGACATGACCCGCTCCCGGCCCAGGCCGAGCTCGCCGGCCAGCGCCTGCGCCTCGGGGTCGGCCGCGGCGTCGTCCTCGGTCGTGTAGGAGGGCACCAGCCGCGGGTCGTCCTCGGTGGCCGGCAGGACGTCGCCCACCGACAGGTCACCCGGGCGCAGCCGCTCGTGCCAGGGCACCCAGGCCGGCGCCAGCAGCGCGGCGTCGCCGGGCAGGAGCACGACCTCGTCGACGGTGGCGCCGTCGTCCCCCGGGACGTGCGCGAGGGTGACCGCCCAGTGCCAGCCGACGTAGCCGGGCAGCCGGCTGGCGAACGAGTGGGTGACCACCTCGCCGAGGACGGCGGCCGGGGCGTCCCCGGGCCGCTCCGGGGTGGCGCCCAGGTGCTCGCCGACCACCGCGGGGTCGCCGGCGGTCTCCTCGGCCGCGGCGCGGGCGAGGTCGACCGCGCCGGTCAGCACGTCGCTGGGGGCGGGATCGGGGGTCACGGGCCCATGTTCCCAGACGGCGGTGCCCACGACGCGCACGCGGGGACCCCCGTGATCACGCCCACCCCGGACTGCCGGGCGGGTGCGGCACCATGGGGGCGTGCCGTCGTCGCGTCCGCCCGGGTCCCGCCGCGGCCCGCTGCGCCGGTCGCGGCCGGAGCCGGTCCCGCCCGACCGCCGGGACACCACCCCGCTGGACCTGCCCCGCCCGGGAACCCAGCCGCAGACCGCGGCGCCCCCGCCGGGGTACGGCCCGCCCCCGTACGGCCCGCCGACCGCCCCGGCGCCCGGGTACGGCCCCCCGCCGCAGGCGCTGCCGCCCGGCTACGCCCCCCCGCCGGTCCCGCCGCCGGCCGCCGCGGTGCCGCCCCCGGCCGAGCCGCCGACGGCGCCCCGGGCGCAGCCGCGGGTGACCGTCACCCGGGTCGCCGTCGCCCGCACCCGCGAGCTCACCGGCGCGGCCGTCGCCCGGGTGCGCGCCGCCAGCCGCGCCGACGGCGCCGCCGAGAGCGGCCTCACCCAGCTGCTGTGGGTCAACGCCCTGCACATGGCCGGGGACGCGATGGTCGCCGTCTCGCTGGCCGGCACCCTGTTCTTCGCCGCGGCCGCCGACGCGCAGCGCGGCAACATCGCGCTGTACCTGCTGGTCACGATGGCGCCGTTCGCGGTGGTCGCCCCGGTCATCGGCCCGCTGCTGGACCGGCTGCAGCGCGGCCGGCGCTGGGCGCTCGGCGCCGCCTCGCTGGGGCGCGCGGCGCTGGCGCTGGTGATGGCCGCGCACCAGACCGACTGGCTGCTCTACCCCGCGGCGCTCGGCGTGCTGGTGCTGTCCAAGGCGCACAACGTGCTGCGCGCCGCCGTCGTCCCGCGGGTGCTGCCCGGCGCCATGTCGCTCACCTCGGCCAACGCCCGTCTCTCGGTGTTCGGCCTGGTCACCGCCGGGGTCTTCGGCGGCATCGGGGCGGGCCTGGCCTGGGCGTCCGGCTTCGAGCCGCTGCTGTGGGCGACCGCCGCGGTGTTCGCCGTCACCGGCGTGCTCGCCGTCCGGCTGCCCCGCCACGTCGACGTCCCCGCCGGCGAGCAGCCCGCCGACGTCCTCAGCACCGGGCCCGTGCCCGTCGCCGGCCGCCGGCGCCGGCCGGTGAACCCGCACGTGGTGCTCGCGCTGCGCGCCAACGCGGCGCTGCGCGGGCTCGGCGGCTTCCTGACGATCTTCTCCGCGTTCCTCGTGCAGGCCACGGTCGACGGCGGGTGGGAGGCCAGCCTCGCGCTGGGCGCCATCGCCGGCGCGGCCGGGGCGGGCAGCGTGCTCGGCACCGGCATCGGGTCCCGGCTGCACCACGCCGACCCCGACCGGGTGGTCGTGTGGTCCGCCGGGGTCGCCGCCGCGGTCACCGTGCTCGCCGCGGTGTTCTTCGGGCTGGCCACCGCGGCCGCCGTCGCCGGCGTCGCGGCGGTCGCCAACGCCCTGGGCAAGGTCGCCCTCGACGCGATCATCCAGCGCGAGGTGCCCGAGAGCCTGCGCGCCTCGGCGTTCGCCCGCTCCGAGACCGTCCTGCAGCTGGCCTGGGTCTCCGGCGGCGCGCTCGGCATCGCGCTGCCGCCGATCGGCTGGCTCGGCTTCACCGTCGCCGCCGCGCTGCTCGTGCTCGCCGTCGGGCTGGTGCTGTGGACGCCGCGCCGCCGCCGGTGGGCGCCGGTCGACCCCAGCGCCCCCACCGTCCCGGGCGCCGTCCCCGCCGCGCCCGACGCCCCGACCGTGCCGGAGGCACCCCGCCCGTGAGGACACCCACCCGCGCCGCCGCGGTCCTGCTGGCCGGCGCGCTCCCCGTCGTGCTGGCCGGCTGCGGCGGCGCGGCCTCGTCGGACACCCCGCCGGAGATCACGGTCACCGCCGGGCCGCAGGAGGTCACCGCCCGGCCCACGCAGTACTGCGGGGAGGGCGAGGGGCAGCGCTACGACGTCACGCCGCCGCTGGTCGAGGTCTCCCCCGACACCCCGATCGAGCTGACCGTGCCCGACGACGTCGCGGCGAACGGGTGGAGCGTGCAGGTGTTCGACGAGCGCCTCGAGGAGCGGCTCGGCGAGGTCGACGTCGACCCGGGCACGACGACGTTCGACGGCATCAACAGCTCCGACGTCGTCCCGCCGGCGTACTACCTCGTCGTCGTCGAGGACCGGCACGACGACTGCCTGCTCACCGGCTCGTGGCCGGTCGGCTTCCTGCGCGCCGGCGGCGAGGTGGGCACCACGCCCACCCCTACGCCGGCCGGCTGAGCCTCAGGCCTCGAGGTCCCCGGCGACCGCCCGCAGCACCGCCGCGACCTTGCGCGACTCGGCGCGGTCGGGGTGCCGGCCGCGGCGCAGGGAGTTCGAGACGTCGTCGAGCAGCTTGATGAGGTCCTCGATGATGGGGACCAGCTCGTCGGGCTTCTTCCGCCGGGCCTCGGCCACCTTGGCCGCCACCGAGGGCAGCGGGTCGAGCACCCGCACCTGCAGCGCCTGGTCGCCCCGGCGGCCGGCGACGATGCCGAACTCCACCCGCTGGCCCGGCTTGAGCTCGGCGGTGCCCGTCGGCAGGGCGTCCTTGTGCACGAAGACGTCGGGCCCGTCCTCGCGCGAGAGGAAGCCGAAGCCCTTCTCGGGGTTGAACCACTTGACTCTGCCGGTGGGCACGTTGATCCCTCGGGTCGCTTCTGCTCGCGGGTGTCCCGGCACGGGGCCGGCGGACGGCGGCGCGGGCGCACCGCTCGCTGCCAGGTTAGCCGTCCCGCGCACCTAGATTGGCCGGGTGCCGCCCGCGTCCGAGTCCGCCGCGCACCCGGGCCCCCCGCACCCGGACTACCGGTTCACCCTCGCCAACGAGCGCACCCTGCTGGCCTGGCTGCGCACCGGGTTGGCGCTGGTCGCCGGCGGTGTGGCGGTGGCGGCGTACGTGCCCCGGCTCGGGGCCTCCTGGGGCGGCGGCGCGGTCGGGCTGGCCCTCGTGGCGACCGGCCTCGGCACCGCGCTGGCCGGCTACGGGCGGTGGCGGCGCAACGAGCGGGCGATCGCCACCGACGCCCCGCTGCGCGCCGGCCCCGAGGTCCCGGCGCTGGTCGCGCTGGTCACCGCGGTGGTGCTGCTGGTGGCGGTGCTGCTGGTCGTCGAGGTCGCCTGATGACCGCCCGCGAGACCCAGCCGCAGCGCACCGTCCTCTCCTGGCAGCGCACCGGGCTCGGCCTGCTCGGCGTCGCCGCGGTGCTCGGCGCCCACGCCGTGCTCGACGAGCGGGTGCTGCCCCTGGTCCTCGCGGCCGCGGTGGCGGTGACCGGCCTCGGCGTCCTCGGCGTCCTCGCGCGGCGGCGGGCCCGAGCGCTCGCCCGGACCCCGGCGGCGGCGCCGGCCGCGGCCGCGCTGGTCACCGCCGCCGTCGCCGGGACGGCGCTGGCCGCCGCCGCGACCCTGCTCAGCCGCTGACCGCCTCGGGGTCGACGACGCCGAGCCGGCCGAGCAGGTCGAGGAACACGACGGCGAAGTCGTTGCCCGCGACGTCGCGCCGGACCGACTGCCAGTCGACCTGCTCGCGCAGCGCCCGGGCCACCGGCAGCAGCCGGGAGAAGTCGCAGTAGTGCTCGTCGAGCGCCATGAGCTTGGTGGTGAGGATGTCGGTGGCCGCGAGCACCGGCATGTGCACCGACAGCACGGGGAGGTCCTCGGCGCGGTCGATGAGGTCGGTCTCCACCGGCACGCCGCAGGTGCGCCAGAGCACGTCGACGAACGAGTTGCCCTGCACGACCTTGGTCAGCCAGTCCTCGGCCGGGTCCTCGACCTGCAGGCCGGCGTCGGCGAGCACCTTGGCCGCCCGCTCGGACTCCCCGGCCGGGACGAGGAAGTCGGCGTCGTGGTCGGGCTCGGGGGCGCCGCGCACCCACGCCGCGTAGCCGCCGCAGAGGGCGAAGGGCACCCCGCCCTCCTTGAGGGCCACGGCGGTGCGCTTGAGGAGGTCACGGATCTCGTCGCGGTCGGAGGGCAGCACGGGGTGCGTCTACCCGGCGTCCGGCCGGTCACGCACGGTTGAGTCCCGCCCGCGGGGGCACGGGAGTCCCGTGCGCATCGCGACCTTCAACATCCTGCACGGGCGCTCGCCCGAGGACGACCGGGTCGACGTCGACCGGCTCGCCGCGGCGGTGAAGACGCTGGACGCCGACGTCCTGGCGCTGCAGGAGGTCGACCGCGACCAGCCCCGCTCGATGAACGCCGACCTCACCGCGGTGGCCGCCGAGGCGATGGGCGCGGTCGACCACCAGTTCGTGGCCGCGCTGTCGGGGACGCCCGGCGGCACGTGGATGGCGGCCACCGGCGACGAGCAGCCCGGCGCGGCCAGCTACGGCGTCGCGCTGCTGTCGCGGTACCCGGTGGTGTCCTGGCGGGTGGTCCGGCTGCCGACGCTGCGCGGGCGGGTGCCGGTGTGGTTCCGCGGCACGCGGGCGCCGCAGCTGGTGAGCGAGGAGCCGCGGGTCGCCGTCGCCGCCGTCATCGACGGGCCGACCGGGCAGTTCACCGTCACCTGCACGCACCTGTCGTTCGTGCCGTACTGGAACACCGTGCAGCTGCGCCGGCTGGTGCGGTCGCTGCGGGGGACGCGCGAGCCGCTCGTGGTCCTCGGCGACCTCAACATGGAGCCGCCCAAGGCCGCCCGGGTGAGCGGGCTGCGGCCGCTGGCCGCGGGCCTGACCTTCCCCGCTGACGTCCCGGTCCGGCAGCTGGACCACGTGCTGGCCCGCGGGTCGGTGTCCGTCACCGGCCAGGCCGAGGTGGTGCGGCTGCCGCTGTCGGACCACCGCGCGCTGGTGGTGCCGTGCGCGGTCGGGTGAGGCGGTTGGCGTCGTGACAGCGACGGGTGTCACGATCAGCGCATGGCTGCGTCCCGCGTCGGCACCCGCGCCTTCACCCTGGTCGCCTCGGCGGTGCGACTGATCGCCTCGCTGGTGGCGGTGGTGATCGTGGTCCACGCGGTGTTCACCTTCTTCGAGGCGAACCCGGCGAACGCGCTGGTGTCGGCCGCGGCGGACGTGCGCCGCGACCTCGGCTGGTTCACCGTCGACCTGTTCCGGCCGTCGGACCCGCGCGTCGGCGAGACGGTCAACGCCGCGATCGCGGCGCTGGTCTGGGTCGTCGTCGGCAACCTGGTGTCCAGGCTGCTGGTGAAGCTGGCTCCCTAGGCGTCCCGGCCCTCAGGCGTTCCTGACGGCGGCCGCGGCCTCCAGGCCCAGCTCCCTCACCGACACCTCGCGCATCTCGACCTTGCGGACCTTGCCGGTCACCGTCATCGGGAAGCCCTCGACGACCTTGACGTAGCGGGGCACCTTGTAGTGCGCCAGCTTCCCGGCGCAGAACTCCCGCAGCGCCTCCGGCGTGAGCGGCTCGGCGCCCTCGCGCAGCCGGACCCAGGCCATGAGCTCCTCGCCGTACCGCTCGTCGGGGACGCCGATCACCTGCGCGTCGACGACGTCGGGGTGGGTGTAGAGGAACTCCTCGACCTCGCGCGGGTACACGTTCTCCCCGCCGCGGATGACCATGTCCTTGATCCGGCCGACGATGTTGAGGTAGCCGGCCTCGTCCATGACGGCGAGGTCGCCGGTGTGCATCCAGCGGGCGGCGTCGACGACCTCGGCGGTCTTCTCCGGCTCGTCCCAGTAGCCGAGCATCACCGAGTAGCCGCGGGTGCAGAACTCCCCCGGCGTCCCGCGCGGCACGGTGATGCCGGTCTCGGGGTGGACGACCTTGACCTCCAGGTGCGGGTGCACCCGGCCGACGGTCGAGGTGCGGCGGTCGAGGTCGTCGTCGGCGCCGGTCTGGGTGGAGACCGGCGAGGTCTCGGTCATGCCGTAGCAGATGGTCACCTCGGTCATGCCCATCTCGGTGACCACCCGCTTCATCACCTCGACCGGGCAGGGCGAGCCGGCCATGATCCCGGTGCGCAGGCTGGAGAGGTCGTAGGTGCCGAAGTCCGGCAGCGCCAGCTCGGCGATGAACATCGTCGGGACGCCGTACAGCGACGTGCACCGCTCGTCCTGCACCGCCCGCAGCGTGGCCGCCGGGTCGAAGGCGGGCGCGGGGATGACCATCGTGGCGCCGTGGCTGGTGGCCCCGAGGTTGCCCATCCCCATGCCGAAGCAGTGGTAGTAGGGCACCGGGATGCAGATCCGGTCGGCCTCGGTGTAGCCGCAGCCCTCGCCCACGAAGAACCCGTTGTTGAGCAGGTTGTGGTGGGACAGCGTGGCGCCCTTGGGGAAGCCGGTGGTGCCCGACGTGTACTGGATGTTGATCGGGTCGTCGGGCGAGAGCTCGGCGGCGCGCTCGGCGAGCAGCCCTCGGTCGGCGGCCCGGCCGGTGTCCAGCAGCCGCTCCCACTCCGGGTCGCCGAGGAAGACGACCTCGCGCAGGTCGGGGCAGTCGTCGCGGACCTCGGCCACCATCGCCCGGTAGTCGCTGGTCTTGAACTCCGGCGCGGCGACCAGCACGGAGATGCCGGCCTGGCGCAGCACGTAGGCCAGCTCGTGCGTGCGGTAGGCCGGGTTGATGTTGACCAGGATCGCGCCGAGCTTGGCGGTGCCGTACTGGACGAACACCCACTCGGCGCAGTTGGGCGCCCAGATGCCGACCCGGTCGCCCTTCCGCACGCCGAGGGCGTCGAGGCCGAGGGCGCAGGCGTCGACGTCGGCGACCAGCTGCGGGTACGTCCAGCGGCGACCGGTGGCGCACTCGACGAGCGCCTCGTGGTCGCCCACCCGCGCTGCCGTCCGGTCGAGGTCCGCACCGATGGTGTCCCCGAGCAGGGGGACGGTCGAGGTGCCGCTGGCGTAGGACGGCAGCGCGGGGGTGGTCACGGCCGCCGGTTCTCGGGCAGCTGCACCCCGGCCCGGTTGGGCTTGTCCGTGGGGTGGGCGTAGCGGATGCGGTCCGGCGGCAGCGGGAAGCTGTGGTCCTCGCCGAACGGGGACAGCGGGCCGGCCATCTCACCGAGGAACTCGGTCACCGGCGGGCCGGCGTTCTCCGACTGGCCCCAGGTCGGCTCCACCAGGTGGGCGTGCTTCTCGTTGCGCTTGGCCATCTCGCCTCCGTGTCCGGTGCGCTCCCCCGGGGGACGCACGTGCGGCGTCATTCTCGCGTGCCCCGGGTCCTACCCGCAGCAGCCCCGCCCACGTCACCCCCGTTCGCGGGGAGCGCGGCGGGCGGACCGGGCGGACCGGGCGCCGTAGAGGGTGGGCAGCCCCTCGGCGGTGAGCACCCACTCCCCCGGGCCGACCGGCGCGAGCCGCACCTCGCCACCGTCGAGCCCCTGCACCTGGCGGGTGCGCCAGACCGAGGTGCTCACCAGCGTGAGCCGCACCGGCTCCTGGGTGGGGTCCCACTCGTCGTAGCCCTCGGGCTCGAAGGCGACGATCGCCGGCCCGGCGATGCGCAGCAGCCCGCGCTGCCAGGGGACGGCGGCCAGCGCCCGCCGCCAGCGCAGGGCGCGGGCCAGCGCGCCGAGGCCCGCGCCGACGGCGACCAGCCCGACGACCACCAGCCCGACGACGACCGTGCCGGCCAGCGGCAGCGGGCGGCCGCGGTCCTCGGCGACGGCGACGGCGACGGCGCCGAGCAGCACGGCCAGGACGACGGCGATCAGCCCGCCCGCCAGCCAGCGCAGGGCGCCGGCCCGGTAGCCCTCGAGGGCGCTCCGGGTGTGCGGGTCGTCGGCGGCCGGCTGCACGGCGTCCATGCTGGCAGGACCGGCCGTCCGGGCGGCACGGGCGGGCGCGGACGTAACGTGGTCCGGATGCCTGCCGACCGCCCCGCCACGCTGGCCGCGTGGCTGCGCACCCGCAGCGACGCCCAGCTCGGGGCGCTGCTGGCCGCGCGGCCCGACGTGGCCCGGCCCGCGCCCTCCGACGTCGTCGCGCTGGCCAGCCGGCTGGCGGTGCCCGTGTCGGTGGACCGCGCCCTCGACGACCTCGACGCCGCCACCCTGCAGGTGCTCGACGTCGTGCTGCTCGCCCCCACCGACGGCGTGGAGGCCGCCGACGTCGTCGCGGCGCTGCCCGGGCTGCCCGAGGACGTCGTCGACGCGGCGGTCGAGCGGCTGACCACCCGGGCGCTGCTGTGGGGCGACGAGGTCCTGCACGCCCCCGACCAGGTGCGCCGCGCCGTCCGGTACCCCGCGGGCCTCGGCCGCCGGGCCGTCGAGCTCCGGGTGACCCTGCCCGCCGACCTGGCCGCCGCCGTCGGCGCGCTGGCCCCCGCCGAGCGCGAGGTGCTCGAGCGGCTGGCCGGCGACCGCCCGGTCGGGCACCTGCCCGAGACCGGCGGCGGCGCGGCCTCCCCCGCCCGGCGGCTGCTGCAGGCCGGGCTGCTGGCCCGCATCGACGCGCTCAACGTCGAGCTGCCGCGCGAGATCGGGCTCCTGCTGCGCGGGGACCTCCCCTACGGCCCGCCGCGGCTGCGCCCGGAGCCGGCCGCCGTGGAGCGGGACCCGGCCGCGGTCGACCGGCAGGCCGCCGGCGCGGCGCTGGAGGCGGTCGGGCGGGTCGGCGAGCTGCTGGCGGTGCTCGAGGAGGAGCCGGCCGGGCTGCTGCGCAGCGGCGGGGTCGCCGTCCGGGACCGCAAGCGGCTGGCCAAGGCGCTGTCGGTGTCCGAGACCGACGCCGGGTGGCTGCTGGAGCTGGCCTTCGCCGCGGGGCTGCTCGACGTCGGCGGGCCGCACCGCGACGAGTGGCTGCCCACCCGCGGCTACGACCTGTGGCGCGAGCAGCCGCTGCCCGACCGGTGGGCGACGCTGGTCGCGGGCTGGCTGGACAGCACCCGGCTGCCCTCGCTGGTGGGGTCGCGGGACGTGGCGGGCAAGGCGGTCAACGCGCTGTCGCCGGACCTGGTCCGGCACACCGCCCCGGCGATCCGCCGCTCGGCGCTGGCCGCGCTGCTGGACGTCCCGCCCGGCCGCGGGCTGGCACCCGACGACCTCGTCGCGCTGCTGCGCTGGCGGACCCCGCGGCGCGCCGACCGGCTCGCGCCGGTGCCGGACATGCTCGCGGAGGCCGCGCGGCTCGGCGTCCTGGTGGGCGGCGTGCTGTCCACCGGCGGGCGCGGCCTGCTGACCCGCGGCGAGGAGGGCGCGGCCGACGGGGTGCAGGGGCTGCTGCCCGAGCCGGTCGACCACGTCCTCGCCCAGCCCGACCTCACCCTCGTCGCCCCCGGCCCGCTGGTGTCCGACCTCGCCGACACCCTCGCCGTCGTCGCCGACGTCGAGTCCTCCGGCGGGGCGACGGTGTTCCGGGTGTCGGAGTCCTCGGTGCGCCGGGCGCTGGACGCCGGGTGGTCGGCCACCGACCTGCACGAGTTCTTCGCCCGCGCCTCGCGGACGCCGGTGCCGCAGGCGCTGCGGTACCTGGTCGACGACGTCGCCCGCCAGCACGGCCGGCTGCGGGTCGGCGCGATCGAGTGCTACGTCCGCTCCGACGACCACGGGCTGCTGTCCCAGGTGCTCGGCGACCGGCGGACGGCGGCCGCCGAGCTGCGCCGGCTGGCCCCGGGCGTGCTGGTCAGCGGGCTGGGCGCCGACGAGGTGCTCACCGTGCTGCGGCAGGCCGGGTACGCACCGGCCGGGGAGTCGCCGGGCGGCGCCGTCCTGACCCGCCCGCCGGCCCGGCCCCGCGCCGCCGGCCGCCGTCCCGGGCCGCCGCCGTCGGCCGCCGGGCGCCCGCTGACGCCGGCCGAGGCGGAGGCGACCGTCCGCGAGATCCGGGCCGGCGACGCCGCGCTCGCCGCCCGCCCCACCGCCCCGGTCCGGCAGGTCCCCGGGGTGACCACCGCGGGCACGCTGGAGCTGCTGGCCCGCGCCGTCCGGGACGGCTCCCCGGTGTGGCTGGGCTACGTCGACGCCCAGGGCAGCGGCAGCCAGCGCGTGGTGCAGCCGGTGTCACTGGCCGGTGGTTTCCTCCAGGGGTGGGACGAGCGCCGGCAGGAGAACCGCACCTTCGCGGTGCACCGGATCACCTCCGTCGCGCTGGTCGACGAGGAAGCCCCGGCCGCCGGCAACGGTTGACCTGACAGACGCCCACCCGCCGAGGAGAGGCACCCACCCCCGTGAACGACGGACCCCTCATCGTCCAGTCGGACAAGACGCTGCTGCTCGAGGTCGACCACCCGGCGGCCCGCGAGTGCCGCGCGGCCATCGCCCCGTTCGCCGAGCTCGAGCGCTCGCCCGAGCACGTGCACACCTACCGGGTCACCCCGCTGGCGCTGTGGAACGCGCGCGCCGCCGGGCACGACGCCGAGCAGGTCGTCGACGCGCTGGTGCGCTACTCGCGCTACCCGGTGCCGCACGCGCTGCTGGTCGACGTCGCCGACACGATGGACCGCTTCGGCCGGCTGACGCTGGTCAACAACCCGGTGCACGGGCTGGTGCTCACCACCACCGACCGCGCCGTCCTCGAGGAGGTCGTCCGCTCCAAGCGGGTGGCGCCGATGCTCGGGGCGCGGATCGACCCCGACACCGTCGTGGTGCACCCCTCCGAGCGCGGGCGGCTCAAGCAGGCGCTGCTCAAGGTGGGCTGGCCGGCCGAGGACCTCGCCGGCTACGTCGACGGGCAGGCGCACCCGATCGAGCTGGCGCAGGACGGCTGGCACCTGCGCGACTACCAGCAGGAGGCCGTCGACGGGTTCTGGGCCGGCGGCTCGGGCGTCGTCGTCCTCCCCTGCGGCGCCGGCAAGACGCTGGTCGGCGCCGCGGCGATGGCGCAGGCCCGGGCGACCACGCTGATCCTGGTGACCAACACCGTCTCCGGGCGGCAGTGGAAGCGCGAGCTGCTGGCCCGCACCACGCTGACCGAGGACGAGATCGGCGAGTACTCGGGCGAGCGCAAGGAGATCCGCCCGGTCACCATCGCGACCTACCAGGTGATGACCACCCGCCGGAAGGGCGAGTACCGGCACCTGGACCTGTTCGACGCCCAGGACTGGGGCCTCATCGTCTATGACGAGGTGCACCTGCTGCCGGCGCCGATCTTCCGGCTCACCGCCGACCTGCAGTCCCGCCGGCGGCTGGGCCTGACCGCGACGCTGGTGCGCGAGGACGGGCGGGAGGACGACGTCTTCTCGCTGATCGGGCCCAAGCGCTACGACGCGCCGTGGAAGGACATCGAGTCGCAGGGCTACATCGCCCCGGCCGAGTGCATCGAGGTGCGGGTCGGTCTCGACGACGAGGAGCGGATGACCTACGCGGTCGCCGAGCCCGAGGAGCGGTACCGGATCGCGGCGACGGCGTCGTCGAAGCTGCCCGTGATCCGGCGGGTGCTCGAGCGGCACCCCGGCGAGCAGAAGCTGGTCATCGGCGCCTACCTCGACCAGCTCGAGGAGCTCGGGCGGGCGCTGGACGCCCCGGTGATCCAGGGGTCGACCACCAACCGCGAGCGGGAGAAGCTCTTCGACGCGTTCCGCGCCGGGGAGGTCACGACGCTGGTCGTGTCGAAGGTCGCCAACTTCTCCATCGACCTGCCCGAGGCCGCGGTCGCCGTCCAGGTGTCGGGGACCTTCGGGTCGCGGCAGGAGGAGGCCCAGCGGCTGGGCCGGGTGCTCCGGCCGAAGGCCGACGGCCGGCAGGCGCACTTCTACACGGTGGTCAGCCGCGACACCCTCGACGCCGAGTACGCCGCCCACCGGCAGCGCTTCCTGGCCGAGCAGGGCTACGCGTACACGATCGTCGACGCCGCCGACCTGGCCGGCCCGGGCGAGGTCAACGGCCCCGACTGGGTCGACGAGCCCGCCGACTAGAGCCCTCGCCGCGGCCCCCGGTCCTCGTGACCCGGGGCCGCGGCCGTCTCCGGACCCGGCAGCCGGGCAGGATGCCCGCGTGGCCGGTGAGCGGGACCTCGGGCGGTTGCCGGCCGGAACGGCGCCGCGGCGCGCGCTCGCGGTGCCGCGGGGCCTGACCTCCTGAGGTGGTGGCCGTTCTCACCACCCCGGACCGCCGGGGTGTGCGACGGTGGAGGCGGGTCCGCGGCGGACCCCCGGACGAGCAGCGCCGTACCCGGACAGCGACAAGACGGCGTCCACGGGAGTCGTCGTGTCCTGGTTCGTCCTCGTCCTGTCCGGTGCCCTCGAGGCGGTGTGGGCGACCGCCCTCGGCCGCACGGAGGGCTTCACCCGGCCGGCGCCGACGGTCGTGTTCGTCCTCGGCCTGGTCGGCAGCATGCTCGGCCTCGCCTGGGCGATGCGCACCCTGCCCGTCGGGACGGCGTACGCGGTCTGGGTGGGCATCGGCGCGGCCCTGACCGCCGGCTATGCCATGGCGTCGGGCGAGGAGCCGCTGTCCGCGCTGCGCGTGCTGCTCCTGCTCGGCATCGTCGGCTGCGTGGTCGGGCTCAAGCTCACGCACTGAGCGCCCGGCCTCGACGCGGCGGGCGGGTGGGGCCGGCGGGACGCGCCGGACCGGTCCGTTCCCGGTGTGAGGCCTGCCACGCCGCACCGGTCGGCGCGGACGTAACCCCAGGTCAGGCGCGTGCCGCGGGCCGCGTATACGACGGCCGCGGGCGGGCGCGCGGGAGGTGGCCGGTCGGGCGTGTCCGCCGTGCGCCAGGCAGGATGGTCCGCGAGATGGCGAGTGCAGCACGGGCGGGGGCGGTCGCCCCGCAGACGACCAGCCGACCGCTCCGGGCCTGGCAGCAGGCGGCGCTCGAGCGCTACGAGGAGTCCTCACCGAAGGACTTCCTGGTCACCGCGACCCCGGGCGCCGGCAAGACCACCTTCGCGCTGACCCTGGCCTCGCGGCTGCTGCAGCGGCGCGAGGTGGCCCGGGTGATCGTGGTCTGCCCGACCGACCACCTGCGGATGCAGTGGGCCGACGCCGCCGACCGGATGGGCATCGTCCTCGACCCGGGCCTCACCAACGCCGTCGGCCCGGTGCGCGCCGGCACCCAGGGCTACGTGACGACGTACGCGCAGGTCGCCGGCAAGCCGATGCTGCACGCCGCCCGCGCCACCGCCGTCAAGACGCTGGTGGTCCTCGACGAGGTGCACCACGCCGGCGACGGCCTGTCGTGGGGCGAGGCGATCGAGGAGGCCTACGGCTTCGCCGCCCGCCGGCTGTGCCTGACCGGGACGCCGTTCCGCACCAAGCCCGACGAGCGGATCCCCTTCGTGCGCTACGAGGAGGACGGCTTCGAGGGCGACGCCGGGGAGGCCGGCGCCGGGCTGGTCAGCCGCGCCGACTACACCTACGGCTACAAGGAGGCGCTGGCCGACAACGTCGTCCGCCCGGTCGTCTTCGCCGCCTACACCGGCACCTCGCGCTGGCGGAACTCGGCCGGTGAGGTCGTGGCCGCGTCGCTGTCGGAGGCCGGCACCCGCTCGGTGGAGATGGCCGCCTGGCGCACCGCCCTGGACCCCAAGGGCCAGTGGGTGCCGCACGTCGTCGCCGCGATGGACGACCGGATCACCCAGCTGCGCGAGCACGGCGGCATGCCCGACGCCGCGGGGCTGATCCTCGCCAGCGACCAGGACGACGCCCGCGCCTACGCCCGCATCGTCAAGCGGATCACCGGCAAGGCGCCCGAGCTGATCCTGTCCGACGACCCCAGGGCGTCGAAGAAGATCGAGCGCTTCTCGACCGGGTCCGCGCGGATCGCCGTCTGCGTGCGGATGATCTCCGAGGGCGTCGACGTCCCGCGCGCCGCCGTCCTGGCGTGGATGACCTCCTACCGCACGCCGCTGTTCTTCGCCCAGGCCGTCGGCCGCGTCGTCCGCTCCCGGGCGTCGCACGAGACGGCGACGGTGTTCCTCCCCGCGGTGCGGCCGCTGCTCTCGCTGGCGGCGTCCATGGAGAAGGAACGCAACCACGTCATGCCGCCGCCGAAGGCGAAGGACCCCGAGGCGCTCGACCTCGACCCGCTGCCGCCCAAGGAACGCGAGGCGGTCGGCCTCAAGCAGTGGGAGGCGCTGGAGGCCGAGGCCCGGTTCGCGCACGTGCTGCACGGCGGGACGGCGCACACCGGCGAGGGCTCCGGCGCGGTCGCCGTCGCGCCGGAGGACGAGGAGTTCCTCGGCATCCCCGGCCTGCTCACCGCCGAGCAGACGGCGTCGCTGCTGGCCAAGCGCGACGACGAGCTGCGGCTGCGGATCGCCCAGCGGGTGCACGAGGAGGACACCGGCGAGCTGCCGATCGTCGAGGACCACCCCGACGAGGACGACGCCGGCCGTGGCTGGCGCGACGTCGCCGAGCTGCGGCGGGAGATCAACCGCCTGGTCAGCCGGGTGTCGGCGAAGACGTCGACGCCGCACGCGGTGGTGCACACGCAGCTGCGCCAGCACGTGCCCGGGCCGCCGTCGGCCTCGGCGCCGGTCGAGGTCCTGCGCGCCCGCCGCGAGCGTCTGCGCACGATGCTCTGAGGCGGTGTGCACGTCCGCGGAGGTGCACAGCGGTCCGGCGCCCCGTCCCCGCGATCACGGCGCCCGCGTGGCGACACGCCGACTCCGCCCGGGGTGTCGCCACCGCGGCTCCGTGATCGTCCCGGAGGCCCGGTCAGCCGGTCGGCAGCAGGCCCCTCGCGGCGGCCAGGGCCACGGCCTCGGTGCGGGAGCCGGCGCCGAGCTTGGCCAGGATGTTGCTCACGTGCACGCTGGCGGTCTTCTCGCTGATGTAGAGCTCGCCGCCGATCTGCCGGTTGGTGCGGCCGCGGGCGAGCAGGGCCAGCACCTCGGTCTCGCGCGGGGTGAACACCGCCGCCGTCTCCACCACCCGCCCGGCGCCGGGCAGCTCCAGCCGCGCCCGGCGGGCCAGCGCGGTGACCGCGGCCAGCAGCGGCGCTGCGCCCAGCTCGCGCGCGGCGTCAGCGGCCCGCGTCAGCGGCTCCAGCGCGGCCTCCCGGTCGCCGGCGGCGACCAGCGCCTCGGCCAGCCGCCACCGGCTCCGGGCCTGCTCGTACACGTGCCCGTAGCCGAAGGCCTCGACGGCGGCCGCCCACAGCTCCGGCGCCGGGCGCCCGGCCAGCCGCGCCGCCTCGGCCTCCACCCTCGCGATCCAGGCCGCCGCCTCGACGCCGTGCGGGCCGATCAGGCGGGCGTGCGCCTCCACCGCCGAGCGGGCGATCGCCATCAGCGACTCCCCCGCCGCCGTCCACTCGCGCTCCGCGGCGGCGTCGCCGGTGAGCCGGGCGGTGGCCGCCGCGTCGCCGACCGGCGCCAGCGCGGTCGCGGCGAGCCGGACGACGGCCAGCCGGTCGTCGCCCCACAGCCCGGTCAGCGTCTCCGTGGCCGACCGCGCGGTGGCCACGGCGGTGGCCGGGTCGCCGGCCCACGCGGCCAGGTCGATCTCCGCCCCGGCCGTGGCCAGGAGCAGCAGCACGTGCGCGTCCAGCCGGCCGACCAGGCCGCGCGCCCACGCGATCCGCTCCGCGGCGGCCGGGTCGCCGCGGCCGACCTGCACGAGCAGCCCCGCCGCCCGCACGTGCGCGGCCATCTCGGGCACCCGGGCCAGCCGGTCGGCCAGCGCCAGGCTGCCGTCCCAGTCGCCGACGACGTACCGCGAGACGACGCCGAGGTGACGCAGCTCCGCGGCGTAGAAGGACCACTCGACGCCGAGCTCGGCGGCCCGCGCCAGCGCGGTGTCGCTCCACCGCAGCGTCTCGCCCGAGCAGCCGGCCTCGTAGGCGACGATCGCCAGGTTGAACAGCACCCGCATCTCGACGTCGGGGTCCCCCGACCGGCGGGCACGGGCCAGCGCCTCCTCCAGCCGCGCGGGCAGCTCCTCCCCGCCGCGCGAGCGGGCCAGCGATACCGCGACGTCGGCCCACGCGCCGTCGAGCCCCAGCGCGTCGGCCGCGGCCAGCGCCTCCTCGGCGGCGGCGTCGCCCTCGGCGCGGCGGCCGACGTCGTAGCAGACGCGGGCGTGCGTGGCCGCCGCCCAGGTGCGCACCGGCGACGGCGGGACGGCCGGCACCAGCGCCATCGCCGCCGTGCTCTCCCGCAGCGCGGCGGCCTGGTCCTCGATGCGACCCAGCGCCTGCGCCAGCGTCGAGTGCACCCGCGCGCGCAGCTCCCGGTCGCCGTCCGGGCCGAGCAGGTCCTGCGCCGAGCGCAGCAGCGCCACCGCCCGGTGCAGCTCCCCGCCGCGGCGGGCGGCGGCCGCGGTGTCCAGCAGCAGCTCCGCCTGCGACCGCCCGGCCCGCGCCGCCGCGTCGGGCACCGCCGGCCACAGCGCGAGCACCGCCTCCAGGTGCTGCAGCTGCTCGGCCGGGGCCGCCAGCCGGCGCGCCTCGTCGGCGGCGTCCAGGGAGGCCGACAGGGCGCCGGCCAGGTCGTTGCTCTCCCGCAGGTGGTGCGCCCGCTCGGCCGCGGTGCCCGCCCCCGGGACGCCGGCGAGGTGCGCGGCGACGGCGGCGTGCAGCCGGACCCGTTCGCCGGGCAGCAGGTCGGCCAGCACGGCCTCGCGCACCAGGGCGTGCCGGAAGCGGTAGGCGCCGTCGGGGTCGACGACGAGCAGGTGCGAGTGCACCGCCTCGCCGAGCGCCGCCTCCAGGTCGGCGGGCGCCAGCCCGCCCACCGCCGCGACGAGCTCGTGCCGCACCCGCCGGCCGGCGACCGCGGCCACCCGCAGCACCTGCTGCCCGGCCGGGCTCAGCTGCTCGACCCGGGCCAGCAGCACGTCGGTGAGCAGCAGCGGCAGCGACTCCCCCGCGAGGCCCGCGGCCAGCAGCTCCTCGGCGTAGAAGGCGTTGCCCTCCGCGCGGGCGACGACGTCGTCGACGGTGCGGTCAGGCACGCCCGCGGCCAGCCCGCGCACCAGCTGCTCGACGTCGGCGTCGGGCAGCGGGCCGAGGTCCAGCCGCTCGACACCGGGCAGCCGGACCAGCTCGGCCAGCAGCGGCCGCAGCGGGTGGCGGCGGTGCAGGTCGTCGGAGCGGTAGGAGGCGACGACGGCGACCGGCTCGCCGGTCAGCCGGGCCAGCAGGTAGCGGACCAGGTCGCGGCTGGAGCGGTCGGCCCAGTGCAGGTCCTCGAGCACCACCAGCAGCGGGGTGTCGGCGGCGAGCCCGGACAGCGCGGTGGCCACCGCCTCGAACAGCTGCAGCCGGCCGTCGTCGACCGGCGGCCGGAGTGCGCGGACCGGGCTGCCCAGGTCGGCCGCCTCGGACTCGCGCGCGGCGGCCGACCGCGCGGCGAACAGCGCGGCGGCACCGTCGCCGAGCTCGTCGGCGACGGGACGCAGCAGGTCGACGAAGGGCAGGTAGGGCAGGCCGACCTCGCCGAGGTCGACGCAGTGGCCGGTGAGCACCCGCAGGCCGCGGGCGGCCGCGCGCCCCGTCAGCTCGTCGAGCAGGCGGGACTTGCCGACGCCGGCGTCCCCCGCGACCAGCACGGCCGCGCCGCGGCCGGCGACCGCCCGGTCGACGGCGGACAGGAGGGTGGCCAGCTCAGCCGTCCGCCCCACCAGGGGCCGCTCGTCCCACCGCGCCACGTCGGCGATCGTGGCACGGGCCGCCGACGGGACGGCCGTCGGCGGCCCCCTCCAGGGCACCGCCCCGGGCCTGCGGGGGGGCGGCGAGGGAGGGGGTCCTCCGTCAGCGGGACCGCCGGGAGCGCCACGGCCCGCGGCGGGTGCGGGTGCCGCGGCCGAGCTCCCGCAGGACCTCGCGCCGGTAGGCGAGCTCGGCCTCGAGTCCGGGGTTGGGGTAGATGGTCACGGTGGGCTCCTCGCGTCTGTGTCCGTGTGCCTGTCCGGTGGGGACGGCGACCACGGTCGTGCTGAGGCGGCGGCGCGGGCATCGGGCGACCGGGCAGTCCCCGCCCACCCCCGGCGCCTGAGGCCCCCTCAGACGCACCCGGCGCGCGCCTGAGGGGCCGTGCGGCGAGGCTGGGCGCATGGCCGACCTCCGCCCCACCGTCTTCGTCCTGTTCGGCGCCACCGGCGACCTGGCCGCGCGCATGGTGCTGCCGGCCTTCGACGTCCTGCAGCGCCGCGGGCTGCTCCCGCCGGACTGGCGGATCGTCGGCAGCGGCCGCGGCGAGCGCTCCGACGACGAGTTCCGCGACCTGGTCCGCGACGCCCTGGCCGAGCACGGCGACGGGGAGCCCGCCGAGGGGCTGCCCGAGCGGCTGCGCTTCGCCGGCGGCGGCTTCGCCCCGGACGACCCCGGGCAGCTGCCCGACGCCGTGGCCCGCGCCCGCGAGGAGCTCGGCGACGACGTCCAGCTCGTGCACTACCTCGCCGTCCCGCCCGAGGCGTTCGGCGGCATCACCCGGGCCCTGGACGCCCACGGGCTGGCCGACGGCGCCCGCGTCGTCTACGAGAAGCCCTACGGCACCTCACCCGAGGGGTTCCGCGAGCTCGACGAGCTCGTGCACGCGGTGCTCGACGAGGAGCAGGTCTTCCGCATCGACCACTTCCTCGGCAAGGAGGCCACCCAGGACCTGCACGTGCTGCGCTTCGCCAACGGGCTGTTCTCCTCGGTGTGGAGCCGGGAGCACGTGGCGCAGGTGCAGGTCGACGTGCCCGAGACCCTCGACGTCGCCGACCGCGCCGAGTTCTACGACGCCACCGGCGCCACCCTCGACATGCTGGTCACCCACCTGTTCCAGGTGGCCGCCGAGGTGGCGATGGAGCCGCCGGTGTCGCTGACCCCGGGCGACCTGCAGGAGGCCCGCGAGGCGGTGGTCGCGGCGTTCCGGCCGCTGGCCCGCGAGGACGTCGTCCTCGGGCAGTTCACCGGCTACCGGGACCTCGAGGGCGTCGCCGACGACAGCACGACCGACACCTTCGTCGCGGCGCGGCTGTGGATCGACACCGACCGCTGGCACGGCGTCCCGTTCCTGCTGCGCACCGGCAAGCGGATGGCCGACAGCCGGCAGCGGGTCACGCTGGTGCTGCGCCGGCCCGACGGCCCGGTGGGCGCGGTGCCCGGCGGCGGGAACACCGTCTCGCTGTCGCTGTCGGGTGCCGGCGCGCTGGACCTCGGGCTGGTGGCCAAGCGCCCGGGGCCGGAGCTGGAGCTGTCGGTGGCGGAGGCGTCGCTGGACCTGGGCGCGGTGCCCGAGGGCGAGCCGCTGCCGCCCTACGCCACGCTGCTCCACGACGTCCTGGTCGGCGACCGGTCGCTGTTCACCACCAGCAGCGGGCTGGCGCGGGCGTGGCGGGCGGTCGCGCCGGTGCTCGGGGACCGGCCGGAGGTGCGCCCCTACGAGCCGGGCTCCTGGGGGCCCGCGGAGGCGGCTGCCCTGGCCGACCCCGGCGGCTGGGTGCTGGGGAGCTGAGGGGATGGGTCCGGACCGGGCTCTGGTCGCCTCGCGGCGAGAAGCACGACGCGGCTCCAGACCCCCGGCCGAGGCCGGGGCGGTGGTCCGCGAAGGCGGTATCCAATTGGCACCCGGGGACACAGATCGCCCGGTCCGGACACCACCGACGGTACCCCGCTCCCGGCCGCGACACGCGCGGATCAGCCGAATCCGCGGGAGTCCTGCTTGAGCGCCGTGTCGACGGTCAGCGCCGAGGCCAGCACCAGGCTCGCCAGCGGCTCGGGCAGCCGGGCGTGCACCCGCACGACGTAGCGGTCGGCGGTGGTGAACAGCGTGCGCGCCAGGCCCTCCCACGTCTTGGTGATGCGGGCGACCTCGCTCCCCGGGGAGTCGGTGATCGAGAAGTCCCAGGCCCGCCAGTTCTCCGCCTGGATCGCGCCGGCGAGCTGACCGCCCACCACGAGGTCGAAGCGGATCCGGCCGAACACGTTGGCCTGGACGATCTCCCCCACCGGAGCGCCCTCGGGCGTCTCGACGACGACCCGCGACTTGACCAGCTTCGCCGGGCGGGTGAGCACGAGGACCGGGCCGTACGCGTCGCGTACCTCGAGGCGGTGGGTGAGGTACTGGTCGAGGCTGCTCACGAAGCGGACGACCTTCCTGGCCGCCGACTGCCCGACCTCGACCACGGCGCCGATCTGCATGCCGTTGCCGTCGAGGACGGCGTACTCGTTGGTCAGCTCGACCAGCTTGGTCTTCTGGTCGACCAGCAGCACCGGCTGGTCGTGCAGCACCGAGCGGCGCGGTTGGGCGCCGTACTGCTGCTGCGGGCCGTACTGCTGCTGGCCGCCGTACGCCGGCTGGACCGGCTGCTGGACCGGCTGCTGGACCGGCGCCTGCTGCGGGACCCGGGGATGCGGGGCCGGCTGCTGGACGTGCTCGGTCCACGTCCGACCGTCCCACCAGCGGGAGCCGCCGCTGCCGGCGGGGTCGGGGTACCAGCCGGGCGGTGGGAGGGGCTGTGTCACGGCGGCGACGGTAACCGCCGCCCCCGTGCGTGCCAGACTGCCGAGCCGTGCCCGACCTGAGCCGTGCCGAGGCCGCCGTCCTGGACGCCGTCGACGAGGCCGCCGCGGTCGGCCTGCTGTGCCGCCTGGTCGCCGTCCCCTCGGTGGGCGGCACCGCGGCCGAGAGCGAGGCGCAGGCCCTGGTCGCCGGCGAGCTCGACGCGCTGGGCTGCGACGTCGACCGCTGGGCGATCGACCTCGCGGCGGCCGCCACCGCGCCGGACGCGCCCGGCCAGGAGGTCGAGCGCGACGAGGCGTGGGGCGTCGTCGGCACGCTGCCCGGCGCCGACGACGGCGATCCGGCGCTGGTGCTGTGCGGGCACACCGACGTCGTCCCGACCGGCGACCGCGCGCTGTGGGCCGGCGACCCGTTCACCCCGCGGCTCGACGGCGGCGTGGTGCACGGCCGCGGCGCCTGCGACATGAAGGGCGGCCTGGTCTCGGCGCTCGCCGCGCTGGCCGCGGTCCGCGCCGCGGGCGTGCGCCTGCGCCGGCCGGTGGCGCTGCACAGCGTCGTCGGCGAGGAGGACGGCGGCCTGGGCGCGTGGGCCACCCTCGCCCGCGGGCACCGCGGCGACGCCTGCGTCATCCCCGAGCCCACCGACGGCGCCGTCGTCACCGCGGCGGCCGGCGCGCTGACCTTCCGGCTGGAGGTGACCGGCCACGCGGCCCACGCGGCGGTGCGCGACCGCGGCGTCAGCGCCGTGGAGCTGTTCGCGCAGGTGCACGCCGACCTGCGCGCGTTCGAGGCGGAGCGGCAGCGCGACGCCGACCCCCGCTTCGCCGGCGAGCGGTTCCCGTTCGGGCTGTCGATCGGCACGGTGCGCGCCGGCGACTGGGCCTCCAGCGTGCCCGACCGGCTGGTCGCCGAGGGCCGCTACGGCGTGCGGCTGGGCGAGCCGGTCGAGGCGGCCCGCGCGGCGTTCGAGGAGCGGCTGGGGGCGTTCTGCGCCGGGCACCCGTGGCTGGCCGCGCACCCGGTGCGGGTCACGTGGACCGGGGGCGCGTTCGCCAGCGGGCAGCTGCCGGCGGGCCACGAGCTGCTCGGGCAGGTCCGGGGCGCCGTCGTCGACGCGGGCGGGGCGCCACCGCCGGAGCGGGCGGTGGCGGCCGGCACCGACCTGCGGCTGTACGCGGCCGCGGGCGTCCCCGCGCTGCACCTGGGCCCGGGCGACCTGCACCTCGCGCACGGCCCGGCCGAGCGGGTGCCGGTGGCCGACGTGACCGCCGTGGCCCGCGCGCTGGCGCTGCTCACCCTGCGCCGCTGCGGGGTCGCGTGATCGCCTACGAGGACTTCGCGGCCCTGACCGGCGACTCCCCCGCCGCGCGCGACGAGTGGGCCGCCGTCGTCGCCGCGTGGAGCGAGCCGCACCGCCGCTACCACGACCTGCACCACCTGGCCGCCGTCCTCGGGCTGGTCGGCGCGCTCGGCCCGGCCGCGGACGACCCGGCCGCCGTCGCGCTGGCCGCCTGGTACCACGACGTGGTCTACGACCCCCGTCGCGGCGACAACGAGCAGGCCAGCGCCGGGCGGGCGCGCGCGGGGCTGGCCGGCCTGGTGCCTCCGGAGCGGCTGGACGAGGTGGTCCGGCTGGTGCTGCTGACCGCCGGCCACGACGCGGCCGACGGCGACGCGAACGGCGCCGTCCTCTGCGACGCCGACCTCGCCGTCCTCGCCGGGCCGCCCGAGGCGTACGCCGCCTACGCCTCGGCCGTCCGCGAGGAGTACGGGCACCTGTCCGACGAGGTGTTCACCGCCGGGCGGATCGCCGTCCTGGAGGCCCTGCTGGCGCTGCCGGCGCTCTACCGGCTGCCGGCGACGCGGGACTGGGAGCCGCGGGCACGGGCCAACCTCGCCGCCGAGCTCACCCTGCTGCGCGGTCGCGCTTCCTGACCCGCAGGCCCGCGGCCGTCAGCCGGGCGAGCAGCTCGCGCGCCCCGACCGGCTCGGCGCCGGCGGCCACCGCGACGTCGTAGAGGTCCTCGGGGACGTCGTAGTGGTCGCCCTGGAACGCCCGGCGCGGGATGCCGAGCTCGGCGGCCACGAAGGCGTGCAGCTCGTCGTGCGACACGTCGCTGACCAGGTGCGACCAGCGGCGCCCCCGCCACGGCCAGACGGGACTGTCGATCAGCACGGCCACGGGTGCAGTCTGCCCGGCGACTAGCGTCGTCGACGTGAGCGAGCAGATCCGCTGGGGCATCGTGGGGCCGGGACGCATCGCGCAGAGCGTGATGGGCGACTTCGCGCACGTGGAGGGCGCGCGGCCGGTGGCCGTGGCGTCCCGCTCGGCCGACCGGGCGCAGGCGTTCGCGCAGCAGCACGGGTTGGAGCGCGCCTACGGCTCCTACGCGGAGGTCCTCGCCGACCCCGACGTCGACGTCCTCTACGTCGCCACCCCGCACCCGCAGCACCACGCGGTCGCGCTCGCCGCGATCGAGGCGGGCAAGGCGCTGCTGGTGGAGAAGACGTTCACCGCCACCACCGCGGGCGCGCGGGAGGTGGTGGCGGCGGCCCGCGAGGCCGGCGTCTTCGTCATGGAGGCGATGTGGACGCGGTTCCAGCCGGCCGTCGTCCGCATGCGGGAGCTGGTCGCCGACGGCGCGATCGGCGAGGTGCGCTCGGTGCAGGCCGACCTCGGCGTCGACCGCGCCTACGACCCCGCCGACCGGCTGTTCGCCCTCGAGCTCGGCGGCGGCGCGCTGCTCGACCTCGGCGTCTACGTCGTCTCCTTCGCCCAGATGCTGCTGGGCGCCCCCGACACCGTCACCGCCGCCGGGTCCACCTACCCCACCGGCGCCGACGCCGAGGCGGCGCTGCTGCTCGGCTGGGAGGACGGCCGCTCGGCCACGCTGACCACCTCGCTGCGCTACCCGACGCCGGGGCAGGCGCGGGTGTTCGGCACCGGCGGCTGGATCGACGTCCTCCCCCGCTTCCACCACCCGGCCACGATCGTGCTGCACCGCACCGGCGCCGAGCCCGAGGAGATCACCCGCCCGGCGGCCGGGGTCGGGTACTCGCACGAGCTCGCCGAGGTCACGCGGTGCCTGCAGGAGGGGCGCACCGAGTCCGCGGTCGTGCCGCTGGCCGACACCCTCGCCGTGCAGGAGGTCCTGGGGCGCGCCGCGGAGCAGCTCGGCGTGCGGCACCGCGAGGACCCGCACGTCCTCGGCTGATCAGGCGGCGGCCCACGCCGCGCCGCTCGCCTCCTCCGGCGTCGGCACCCGGGTGGGCGTGCGGCCGGCCCGGCGGACCGCGCCGGCCAGGGTGACCGCGTCGACGACGGCGGCGCCGCCCGGGTCGTTGTTCAGGTACACGAACACGTCCTCGTCGTCGGTGTACCCCTCCGCCAGGCGCTGCGCCCACTGGTCGAGCACGGCCGGGGGGTAGGCCCAGCCCTCGGCGCCGGTGTGCAGGCGCAGGTAGCCCCAGCCCGCCGTCCGCCACAGCGGCGTGACCGGCCGCTCGGCGCGGTCGGCCCAGCACAGCGCGGCGCCGTAGCGCTCCAGCAGCGCCCGGACCTCGTCGGTCCACCAGCTCTCGTGCCGGGGCTCGACCGCGACCCGGATGCCCGGTGGGAAGCAGGCGAGGCAGTCGCGCAGCAGCCCGGCATCGGCCCGCAGCGTGGGCGGCAGCTGCAGCAGGACGACGTCGAGGCGGTCGCCGAGGCCCGCGGCGTGCTCCACCAGCCGGGCCACCGGCTCCTCGGGCTCGCGCAGCCGCTTGACGTGGGTGAGGAAGCGGCTGGCCTTGACCGCCCAGCGGTAGTCGGGCGGGGTGCGCTCGCGCCAGGCGGCGAAGGTGTCCCGCTCGGGCAGCCGGTAGAACGCGGCGTTGCTCTCCACGGTGGCGAAGTGCCGGGCGTGGTGCTCCAGCCACAGCCGCTGCGGCAGGCGCTGCGGGTAGAAGCGGCCGCGCCAGTCGCGGTACTGCCACCCCGAGGTCCCGATCACCACGGCCACGACGTCGGCCTACCCTGCGCGCTCGTGCCCGACGCACCCGCCCGCTCCGAGGACCTCTGCATCGGCGCCCGCGACCACCAGGCGCTCACCGATCGGTGGTGCGCCGCACCGGGCCACGTCCGCCGCGACACCCTGCCCGACGGCACGCCACGCGAGCACGACTGGCCCGTGCCGATCGAGGACCCCACCGGCGCGGGGCCGCTGATCCGGCTCCACCCGATGCACGAGGAGCAGCTGGTCGAGAACCGCGTGCACCTCGACGTCGTCGCCGACTCCGCGGCGCTGCAGGCCGCCGGCGCCACGGTGGTGCGGGCCTCGGACGACCGGCCGGGTCACGAGCCTGACGAGGACGCCGGCGAGATCGGCTGGGCGTCCTCGCCGACCCCGAGGGCGACGGGCTCTGCTGCTTCCCGCCGCCGCGGGGCTGACCCGCCGCCGGCAACTGCGGGGAAGTCGTCCCCTGCGGCCCGGCCGGGACGTTGTCTTCCCCGCACCTGCGCGCCATCGGCGTGATCACCTCGGCTGCAGCGGGCTCCCGAGTGCCGGGAGACCCCGCTGGACCAGGAGTGATCACAGGGGCGCCGGTCAGAGCCGGCGCCGACCCGCCGGCCGGCCGGACAGTGCCCAGAGCGGTGTCCGGTCAGGCTCACCACGCGCAGAGCGGTCGACCGCCTCCGCGTCGGCGGCGGCGACGTCCTCCGCGGTGTGCTGCGTCACTTCCGCTCCACTCATCGCGCCGGACCGGCGCCTCGACACCGGTGCCGTGCCCCTCGAGGAGCGCGAGCCACCCACCGTGCCGCTCCTCCAGTCGCACGTCCTGCGCGATCCGACGTGCCACGGGCGCGGGGCACCCCGCATCGTGCAGGGCATCCTCCAGCGCCCCGAGCATCCACGCCTGCCGCACCGGGACCTCGGACACGACGTCACCCCAGGGGCGCTGAGGCCGGACGCCCCACGGGGCCGGACACACGCTGGGCGCCCGCTCCGCCGTCGGAAGAGGGCGTCCACCGCGTGTCCGGCCCCGTGGACGCCGACAGGGGCGGCCCCGCGCGATGCGGGACCGCCCCTGCCGGGCGTTGCTGGTGTTGCGAGGGGGCGGGACTCAGAAGTCCATGCCGCCCATGCCGCCGTCGCCACCGGGCATGGCCGGGGCGGCCTTCTCCGGCTTGTCGGCGATGACGGCCTCGGTGGTGAGGAAGAGCGCCGCGATGGAGGCGGCGTTCTGCAGCGCCGAGCGGGTGACCTTGGCCGGGTCGATGATGCCGGCCGCGACCAGGTCCACGTACTCGCCGGTGGCGGCGTTGAGGCCGTGGCCCACCTCGGAGTTGCGCACCTTCTCCGCCACGACGCCGCCCTCGAGGCCGGCGTTGACGGCGATCTGCTTCAGCGGCGCCTCGAGCGCGACACGCACGATGTTGGCACCGGTGGCCTCGTCACCCTCGAGGTCCAGCTTCTCGAACGCGACGGCGGTGGCCTGCGCCAGGGCGACGCCACCACCGGCGACGATGCCCTCCTCGACGGCGGCCTTGGCGTTGCGCACCGCGTCCTCGATGCGGTGCTTGCGCTCCTTGAGCTCGACCTCGGTCGCGGCGCCGGCCTTGATGACGGCGACGCCACCGGCCAGCTTGGCCAGGCGCTCCTGCAGCTTCTCGCGGTCGTAGTCGGAGTCCGACTTCTCGATCTCGGCGCGGATCTGGTTCACCCGGCCGGCGATCTGGTCGCTGTCGCCCGAGCCCTCGACGATCGTCGTCTCGTCCTTGGTGACGACGACCTTGCGGGCGCGGCCCAGGAGGGAGACGTCGGCGGTGTCGAGCTTGAGGCCGACCTCCTCGCTGATGACCTGGCCACCGGTGAGGATGGCGATGTCGGTCAGCATGGCCTTGCGGCGGTCACCGAAGCCGGGGGCCTTGACGGCGACCGACTTGAAGGTGCCGCGGATCTTGTTCACGACCAGGGTCGCGAGGGCCTCGCCCTCGACGTCCTCGGCGATGATGGCCAGCGGCTTGCCCGACTGCATGACCTTCTCCAGCAGCGGGAGCAGGTCCTTGACCGAGCTGATCTTCGAGTTGACGACGAGCACGTACGGGTCGTCGAGGACGGCCTCCATGCGCTCGGCGTCGGTGACGAAGTAGGGCGAGATGTAGCCCTTGTCGAAGCGCATGCCCTCGGTGAGCTCGAGCTCGAGGCCGAAGGTGTTGCTCTCCTCGACGGTGATGACGCCTTCCTTGCCGACCTTGTCCATCGCCTCGGCGATGAGCTCACCGATGGCGGCGTCGGCGGCGGAGATCGACGCGGTGGCGGCGATCTGCTCCTTGGTCTCGACGTCCTTGGCGGTCGAGAGGAGGTACTCGGTGACCGAGGCGACGGCCTTCTCGATGCCCTTCTTCAGGGCCATCGGGTTGGCGCCGGCGGCGACGTTGCGCAGACCCTCGCGGACGAGCGCCTGGGCCAGCACGGTGGCGGTGGTGGTGCCGTCACCCGCGACGTCGTCGGTCTTCTTCGCGACCTCCTTGACCAGCTCGGCGCCGATCTTCTCCCAGGGGTCCTCGAGCTCGATCTCCTTGGCGATGCTCACACCGTCGTTGGTGATGGTGGGAGCGCCCCACTTCTTCTCGAGGACGACGTTGCGGCCCTTGGGGCCGAGCGTCACCTTGACGGCGTCGGCGAGGGTGTTCATGCCCCGCTCGAGACCGCGGCGCGCCTCTTCCTCGAAGGCGATCATCTTGGCCATGTGGTGATGTCCTCCATGCATGGATCGCTGCACGGCCGGGACCGGCGCCCGCGACGGACGACACCGGCGCGGCGGGCTCCCATGTGGCCCGCGCTCCTGTGCCTCACCGTTCCGACCTGATTGGCACTCGGCACTGTCGAGTGCCAACCGGAAGTCTGGCACTCGCCCCTGCCGAGTGCAAGAACGGGGGGTGGGTGCCGCCTGTTCCCGGTCGGGCCGGCGGCGGGGGCGGTGGTCCGGGAACGGCTGCGGCCCGGCTCCCGCGGAGGGAACCGGGCCGCAGCACGGAGGTGGGGAGGTGCTCAGGCGACGCGGACCGAGTCGGCCTGCGGACCCTTCTCGCCCTGGACGACCTCGAAGGTCACCCGCTGACCCTCGTCGAGGCTCTTGTACCCGTCCATCTGGATGGCCGAGTAGTGGACGAAGACGTCCTGGCCGCCGTCGACGGCGATGAAGCCGAAGCCCTTCTCGGCGTTGAACCACTTCACGGTGCCCTGTGCCACGTGTGCTCCCACGTTGGTGCGTGCGGACGGTCCCCGTGATCCGGGGACCGGGGTACAGCTCTTCCGCCCGTCGGACACGTGCGTGGAACTGACGACCGCGCGAGACGGTACAACAGGCACGCCGCCGTGGGGAGATCCTGGACACACGACTCGGGGACGATCCGGCGGGACGTCACCCGCCGGATCGACGTCGCCCGCGAGCCTACGCCTCCCGCGGGGGCTCAGCCGATGAGCCCCGCGGACCGGACCGACCGCAGCGACGGCTCCACCCGGTGGGTCGGGCCGACCACCGGCAGCAGCGGGTCGAGGGTCTTGAGGCCCTCGCCGGTGTTGAGGACGACGGTCTCCCGGCTCGGGTCCAGCCGCCCGTCCTCGACCAGCTGGCGCAGCACCGCGACGGTCACGCCGCCGGCGGTCTCGGCGAAGACGCCGGTGGTGCGGGCGAGGTCGCGGATGCCCTGGACGATCTGCTCGTCGCCGACCCGGCCGACGGCGCCGCCGGTGCGGCGGATGGCGTCGAGCGCGTACGGGCCGTCGGCGGGGTTGCCGATGTTCAGCGACTTGGCGATCCCGGTGGGCTTGACCGGCTTGACGACGTCCCAGCCGTTGTCGAAGGCGGTGGCGATCGGGTCGCAGCCGGCCGACTGGGCGCCGAAGACCCGCCACTCGGTGTCCGCGACGATCCCGGCCTTCACCAGCTCCCGCCAGGCCTTGTCCACCTTGGTGAGCAGCGAGCCCGACGCCATCGGGATGACGACCTGCGCCGGGATCCGCCAGCCGAGCTGCTCGGCGATCTCGTAGCCCATCGTCTTGGAGCCCTCGGCGTAGTAGGGCCGCACGTTCTGGTTGACGAAGGCGGTGTCCTCGAACTCGTCGGTCTCGGCGAGCTCGCTGGTCAGCCGGTTGACGTCGTCGTAGGACCCGTCGACGGCGACCAGCGTCTGGCCGTAGACCGCCGACTGCACGACCTTGCCGGGCTCGAGGTCGGACGGGATGAAGACGAACGAGGGCAGGCCCGCGCGGGCGGCGTGCGCGGCCACCGAGTTGGCCAGGTTGCCGGTGGAGGCCGCGGCGATCTTCCGGTAGCCCAGCCCCTTCGCGGCGGTGGCGGCGAGGCTGACCACGCGGTCCTTGAACGAGTGCGTGGGGTTGGCCGAGTCGTCCTTGACCCACAGCCCGCCGGTGATGCCGAGCTCGGCGGCGAGCCGGTCGGCGCGGACCAGCGGGGTCATGCCCGGGTCGAGGGAGACGCGGTCGGCCGGGTCCTGGCCCACCGGCAGCAGCGCGGCGTAGCGCCAGATGTTCTGCGGGCCGGCCTCGATCTGCTCCCGGGTGACGGCGGCCATGAGCTCGGGGTCGTAGTCGACCTCGAGCGGGCCGAAGCACTGGGCGCAGGCGTGCTCGGCGACGAGCCCGAAGGTGGCGCCGCAGTTGCGACAGACGAGGCCACGGGCGGGGCTGGGCGGGACCGGGCCGCCGGCCGAGCTGTCGGCCTGCAGGGAACCGGGTGCGGTCAGGGTCATGCGACGACTACCTCCTCATCTTCCCCGCGTCGGGCCGTCGAGCCGCGCGGGACGGAATTGGCACCTCTCGCCGCTCGCGCGAGCGCGGTTGCCGGGGCTTCACCGGGCCGTGTCCCTCTGCCCCTCTGGATGAGTGGAACGGGCCCGACTCTACCCGGCTGCCGGGACCGCCCCCGGCCCCGGCCATGCTGGGCGCCGTGGCTGCGCGCATCGTCTACACCGACCTCGACGGCACGATGGTCGGACCGCGGGGGTCCTTCTGGCACGCCGCCGACGGCTCCCCCACCGCCGAGCCGGCCGCGGCCCTGCTGGAGCTGCACACCGCCGGGGTCGCGCTGGTGATCGTCAGCGGGCGCACCGCCGACCAGGTCACCGAGGCGGGGCGGATCTTCGCCGCCGACGGCGCGATCGCCGAGCTGGGCTCGCTGGTGACGTGGAAGGGCGGCCGGGAGCGGCATGGGCTGACCGGCGAGCTGCCCGAGGAGTACGCCGGCCGCACGCCGATGGACGTGATGGCCGAGCTCGGCGTCGTCGACGCGCTGTGCGCCGCCCACCCCGGCCGGCTCGAGTGGCACGCGCCCTGGCACACCACGCACGACGGCGACGCGCTGCTGCGCGGGTTCGTGGACCCGCTCGCCGTCGACGCGTGGCTGGCCGAGCGCGGGTTGGGCTGGCTGACGCTCAAGGACAACGGCGCGATCCCCGCCTCGGCCCGGCTGCGGCTGGCGCCGGAGGGGCAGCTGGCCCGCGTCTACCACCTCATGCCGCGCGGCATCTCCAAGGGCGCGGCGATCGCCTGGGACCTCGAGCGGCGCGGCGTCGACCCGGCGGACGCCGTCGCGATCGGCGACAGCGCCAGCGACCTGGAGATGGCGCCCGCCGTCGGCCGGCTGTGGATCACCGCCAACGGCGCGGAGGTCGAGGGCATGGCCGGGCTGCTGGGCGCCGTCCCGAACGTGTCGGTGACCGACGAGCCGATGGGCGTCGGCTGGGCCCAGGCGGTCCGAGCGAGCCTGTGACACCGCGGTCCCACCGGACCGCACCGCGCCCGGGTGCCGTTCCCCTGCTGCCCGGAGCCGGTGCGGGGGCGGGACACCTCGTTCAGCTGGCGACGTCGTTCAGCTGGTGACGTCGTTCAGCTGGTGACGTCGCGCCGGGCGAAGTGGCGGAAGCCGAGCGCGGTGAAGACCGCCGCGTAGACCAGCGACTGGACGACGCCGCGGAACAGGTCGGAGGAGTCGACCGGCGTCTGCAGCAGGTCGGTCCAGGCGAACTCCTCCGCGGTGGGGAACCAGTCTCGGATCGACCCGAGCTGCTCGACCTGGTCGAGGATGGCGAACACGACCGTCGTGAACACCGCCCCGCCGACGGCGGCCAGCGGCGCGTCGGTGACCGTGGACAGCCAGAACGCCAGCGTCCCGACGACGAGCAGGTGCACGGCGAGGTAGCCGAGCATCCCGGCCAGCCGCAGGAACCCCTCCCCCTGGGACAGGGTCACCCCGATCGGCGTCCGGATCTCGCCGAAGCCGAACGCCAGGCCGCCGGCGACCACCGCGACGGCGACGAGGGTGAGCAGCGCGCCCACCGACTGGACCAGCGCCGCGAGCCACTTCTGCCGGAGCAGCCGCATCCGGGGCACCGGCGTGGCCAGGGTGTAGCGCAGCGAGCCCCACTGCGCCTCGCTGGCCACCGTGTCGCCGAAGAACAGCGCGTAGACCACGACGAGGAAGAACGTCGTCGTGGCGAACAGCACGAACAGCGTGAAGTTCAGCCCGCTGGCGGTGGCGACGTCGACGAGGTTGATCCGGCTGTTGGTCTGCGCCTCCTCGCTCGCGCCCAGCTGGAGCGCGGCGATGAGCACCAGCGGCAGCGCGACCATCGCCGCGAAGACGCCGATCGTGCGGCGCCGCTTGAACTGCCGGCGCAGCTCGACCGACAGCCGCAGCGTCCGCTCGGGCCGGTAGCCGGCGACGGCGCCGGTGGGCTGGACGTGCTCGGTCGCGGTCACGACTCCCCCACGAGTGCCAGGAACGCGTCCTCCAGGCGGCGGCGCGGCGTGAACTGGTCGACGGCGACGTCCGCGGCCACCAGCGCCTGCAGCGCCGCCGCCCGCGACGTCCCCGGGCCGAGGTCGGCGACCAGGCCCTCGTCGGTGCGCTCGACCGCGACCCCGGGCAGCCCCGACAGGACGGCGGCCGCGCGGTCGGCGTCGGCCTCGTCGGCGAGGCCGACCAGCACCGCGCCGCCGGTGCCGACGATCTCCTCGACCGTCCCCTGCGCGATCTTCTGCCCCTTCGCCATGACCACCACGTGGGTGCAGGTCTGCTCGATCTCGCTGAGCAGGTGGCTGGAGACGATGACCGTGCGGCCGGTGGCGGCGTAGTCGCGCAGCACCTCGCGCATGGCGTGGATCTGCGGCGGGTCCAGCCCGTTGGTCGGCTCGTCGAGGACCAGCAGGTCGGGCAGGCCGAGCATGGCCTGCGCGATCGCCACCCGCTGGCGCATGCCCTGGCTGTAGCGGCGCACCGGCCGGTCGATGGCGGCGCCGAGGCCGGCGACGGCGATGGCCTCCTCCACGTGCGCGTCCTCGGCCGGGCGGCCGGTGGCGGCCCAGTACAGGCGCAGGTTGTCGCGGCCGGACAGGTGCGGCTGCAGCCCGGTGCCCTCGACGAACGAGCCCAGCCGGGACAGCACCGGCGCGCCGGGGCGGACCTCGTGACCGAACACGGTGATCCGCCCGGAGTTCGGCCGGATCAGCCCCATGAGCATGCGCAGCGACGTCGTCTTGCCCGCCCCGTTGGGGCCGAGCAGGCCGAGCACCTGGCCGCGGCGGACCTCGAAGGACAGGTCGCGGACGGCGACGAAGCCGTCCCTGTAGGCCTTGGTGATGCCCTCGAAGCGCAGCGGCACGTCCTCGCCGTCGGGCTCCACCTCCGAGGTGACCCGGCGCCGGCGGCGGCCCCACAGCACCGCGGCGAGCCAGCCGAGCAGGCCCAGGGCGACGACGGCGCCGAGCAGCCACCACCAGCGGGAGGTGCCGCCGTCGGCCTGCGGCTGCCCCTCGACGGTGGGCACGGCCAGCGCGGTGCCGCCGTTGCCGGCCCCGGCGAGCGCGACGGAGTAGACGGTGGCCTCGGCCGGCAGCGCGAAGGCCTGGTCGGTCGAGGAGACGACGACGCGCATCGTGTGCCCGGCCTCGAAGCGGTGCACGATGCCCGGCAGCGTCACGGCGACCTCGGTGGGCGCGGTCGGGTCCGCCGACAGGCCGGTGAGCGACAGCGGGGCCACCAGCCCGCCGGGCAGGGTCTGGGCGCCGTCGGGGCCGACGTCGTAGAGCTTCGCGAACAGCGTGGCGCTGCCGGTGGGCGAGGCGACGGCGAGCTCGACGGTCGGCGCGCCGACCACCTCGACCGCCCCGTCGAGCGGGTCGCTGGAGAACGCGGCGAACTGGCCGGGGATCTCCACGGCCTGCCCGCCGAGCGCCGAGGCCAGCGCGCCCAGGCCCGGGACGGTGGTGATCGCGGCCGGGGTGCCGCCGGCGGGCGTGACCACCGGCTGGGTGCCGCCGTCGAGCGCGACGCTCTCCCGCTGCGCCGGCTCCCCGCCGTCGAGGCCCGGGTAGGCGTCCGCGAGCACGCTCTGGTTGCCGCCCTGCACGCTGCCCAGGCCGCTGCCGAGGCCGGTGGGCGCCGGGAAGTGGAAGCCGGTGCCGGGGTCCTCGCCGCGGGCGGGGTCGTCCTCGTCGCGCAGGTACCAGTCGAACCAGCCGGCGACCTGGTCGCGCAGCTCGGCGGTCTCCCGCTCCGACGACCGGGAGTCGTGGCCGCCGGCGTACCAGACGACCTTGACCGGGGTGCCGTTCGCGGCGATGCCGCGGGCGTTGGCGTCGGCCTGGCCCAGGCCGAACAGGGAGTCCTCGGTGCCCTGGACCAGCAGCGTCGGCGCGGTGATGCGGTCGAGCACCGCGGCCGGGCTGCTGCGGTCGAGCACCGCGGCCACCTCGGGCGTGAGCGTGCCCGAGGCCGCGGCGGACTGGTAGGCGGCGCAGATGTCGGCGCGGAACCGGCCGCAGGTCAGCGCCTGCTCCACCACCGCGGGGTCCACCGACGCCGGGTCGAACGGCAGGGTGGGGGCGGCGCCGCCGGAGACGGGGGCCGCGTCACCGGAGGCGCCGGGGTCCCCGCCGTCCTCGCCGTCCTCGGCCTCGGCCGCTCCCCCGCCGCCGAGCGCGTCCAGCAGCCCGCCGGTGGGCGCCGCGCCCACGCCGAAGAACAGCCCCGCCCACAGCCGCTTGTAGACGCCGGCGTCGGCGGTCTGCGGCGTCGCGGCGGGGGTCCGTGCGTCGGCGGCGCCGGTCTGGGAGGGGAAGAGCGCGGCGGTCAGCGAGTGCCAGGTGATCTGCGGCGCGATGGCGTCGACCCGGTCGTCGTGGGCGGCGGCGAGCAGCGACAGCGCCCCGCCGTAGGAGGCGCCGGCGACGCCGACCCGCGGGTCGCCGTCGCCGTCGAGGAGGACGTCGTCGCGGTCGGCGAGCAGGTCGAGCAGCGTGGACAGGTCGGCGACCTCGTAGCGCGGGTCGTCCAGGCCGATCTGGCCGGTGCTCTCGCCGAACCCGCGCGCGGAGTACGCGAGGACGACGTAGCCACGGCCGGCGAGGTCCCGGGCGTCGTCGGCGACCGACCGCTTGCTGCCGCCGAAGCCGTGGGCGAGGACGACGGCCGGCGCCGGGTCGTCGGCGGTGGCCGAGGCCGGGAGGTACAGCGTCGTGTCCAGCTCGACGGCGTCGGCGCCCGAGCCGGAGGGGACGCGCGCGTCCTCGGTGCGGACGTCCTCGGCGGCGGCCGCCGGGGTGGGCAGCGCGCCGACGAGGGTGCCGGTGAACAGGAGGGCGAGCAGGGCGCCGGCCACCGCGCGGGCGCCGGGGCGCGGGCGCGGTGTCACGGGCCCGCGGAACGGACGCACGCTGCGGCCAACGGACGGTGCCGCGCTGGGGTTCCGCAGGTGTCGGGACGGGGCGCGACCGGGGGCGGTCAGGGCTCGAGCCCGCCGGTGACGACGACGACCAGGCCCGGGTCGGGCACGTCCGGCACCTCGAAGAACCGCACCGCGGGCCCGGTGGTGATGCCCGGGAACGCCTCCATGAGCTGCAGGGCGGACTGGCGCTGCGACTCGTCGCCCTCGTCGAAGAAGACGGTGGTGGCGGCGACGTCCCCACCCTCGTAGGCCCCGACACCGGCCGTCGTCCAGCCCTGGGCGGCGAACGCGGTGGCGACGTCGGCGGCCAGCCCACCGGTCTGCGTGGCGTTGAGGACGGTCACCGGCACGCGCACCGGGGTGCTGGGCGCCTGCTCGACCGGGGGCAGCGGCTGGGCCGACAGCGGGGGCAGCGGGCCCGAGGAGGGCGTCACCGACGTCGAGGCCGACGGCTCGCTCGTCGGCGTCGCGGCCGAGCCGGCCTCCTGCGCCGCCGGGGAGGTGAAGCTGTAGACGCCGAGCACGACCAGCGCGACGACGACGACCGCCAGCAGCGCGACCCCGGCGCGACGGCGCGGCGGCGCGTCCTCGCCCTCGGCGGCGCGCAGCGCGGCGCGGGAGACCCCGGCCCGGCGCGCGGCCTTGCGGCGCTCGGCCTCCATGGCCTGCCGCTCGGCCTCCTTCGCCTGGCGCTCGGCGCGCATGGCGGCGCGGTTGCCCACGACGCCGGTGCCGTCGGTCTGCGGGCCGGTGTCCGGCTCGGCGTCGCGGTCCCGCTGCGCCCGGTCGCGGCGGCCGGCGACCTCGCGGTCGGGGATCGCCTCGGTCAGCGGCGCGGCCGGGGGGCGGTCCCGGGACACCTCACGGTCGGGGATCGCCTCGGTCGCCGGGGCGGGCGCGCGGTCCGCGGACGCCACGCGGTCGCGGGACACCTCGCGGTCGGGGATCGCCTCGGTGGGCGGGGCGGCCGGCGTCGCGGTGCCCGCCCGGGAGGGGCTGGTCCAGTCGCGGTAGCCGTTCCCGGCGGCGGCCTCGCCCGGGGTCCGGCCCCGGTCCCGGGACCGCGCCGGATCCGCCGCGGGCGGGGGCTGCGCCCGGCCGCGGGCCGGCGGGCGGGCCGGCTGGTCCCACGGGTCCAGCGGCGGCGCCGCCGGTTCGGCGGCGGCCTCGGCGTCGGGCCGGGGGACCGCCTGGAACGGCGCGACCGTGGTCTCGGGCGGCGCAGGACGGGCCGGCGGCGAGGGCGCCGGCCGGGAGACGGCCGACGACTGCGCGGTCGGCGGCTCGGCCGGGCGGGCCGGCAGCTGGGGCGCGGGGTGGGCCGGCGGCTGGGGCGCGGGCACCTGCCGGGTGGCGGCGCCGGCGGCCACCGGCGCGGGGACGCGGGGACGGGCCGGGGCGGCGGGCTGCGCGGGGCGCGACCGGACGGCCGGCGCCTCGGGCTGCGGCGCGCGGACCGGCGGGCGCTGCGGCTCGGCCGGGCGTGCGGGCGTCGCCGGGGGCGCGGGGGCTGCCGGGCGGGCGGCCACGGCGGGGCGGGCGGACCGGCCGGTGAGCCGGCGGCGGTCGGTCTCGTCCGCGGCGCCGAGCAGCGCGTCGCGGCGGCGGTCGGCGCGGCTGCGGCCGGGACCGGGCGTCGTCGGGTGGTCGCTCAGCTCCGCGGCGCCCGGGTCGACGCCGGGGCCGGGCCTCGTGGGCAGGTCGGGCAGGGGCGCGCTGGGGTGGTCGGTGCGGCGCCGGCCGCCTGCCACCGGGGCTGACGGCCGGTCCGGTTGGTCACCGCCTGGTGCCGCGTGCCTGCCCACGGTCACCAAATCTAGAGGGCGGAGGAGCCCTTGCCCAGCAGGTGAGGCGAACGCCGCTGGCGCCGCGCGGTGCGCAGCCGGCGCAGGCGGCGGACGAGGAGGGGGTCGGCCTCGAGCGCGGCCGGGCGGTCGACCAGCGCGTTCAGCACCTGGTAGTAGCGGGTGGGCGGGAGGCCGAACCGCTCGCGGATCGCGGTCTCCTTCGCGCCGGGCTGGCGCCACCACTGCCGCTCGAAGGCCAGCATCTCGTGCTCGCGCCGGGTCAGGCCCGCGGGCTGCGCGGGGCCCTCACCGGACTCCGGGCCCCCCGGCGGGGAGACCGCGGGGTCGGGGTCGGGGGTCATGGTCGGGTCCGTTCGATCGGGGGGAAGCCGTCACCCACAACGGTAGGCCCGGGGGGTGACAGGCCACAGCCCGAGACGCGCGGTCAGGCCGCGGCGGGCACCTGCCCGGCGGCCGCCCTCCGGCCGGCGGCCCGGGCCGAGCGCAGGCTGTCCACGGTGAACACCGCCAGCGCCGCCCAGACGATCGCGAAGCCCGCCAGCCGCGCCGGGGGCATCGGCTCGTGGAACACGAAGACACCCAGTGCCAGCTGCATGAGCGGCGTGACGTACTGCAGCAGCCCGACGGTCGACAGCGGGATGCGCCGGGCGGCCGCGGCGAACAGCAGCAGCGGCACCGCCGTCGCGACGCCCGAGGCCGCGAGCAGCAGGAGGTGGCCGGTGCCCTCGGACCCCGCGGTGCCCCGCCCGGTGGCCTGCAGGACGGCGAGGAGCACCAGCGCCGGCAGGAAGGTCACCGCCGTCTCCACGAACAGGCCCGGCGCCGCCTCCACCCGCACCAGCTTCTTGAGCAGGCCGTAGCTGCCGAAGGTGGCGGCCAGCGCCAGGGCGATCCACGGCGGCCGGCCGTGGTCGACGGTCAGGACGACGACGGCCACCGCGGCCAGCCCGACCGCGGCCCACTGCAGCGGACGCAGCCGCTCGGCGAAGACGACGACGCCGAGCAGCACGCTGACCAGCGGGTTGATGAAGTAGCCGAGCGAGGTCTCGACGACGTGCCCGGAGTTGACGCCGTAGACGAAGACCAGCCAGTTGGCCGCGATGAGCACCGAGGCCCCGGCCAGGACCAGCAGCGTGCGGCGGTCGGTGACCGCCGCGCGGACCAGTGCCCACCGCCGCAGCACGGTCAGGAGGACGGCCACGAACAGCAGCGACCAGACGATGCGGTGGGCGACGATCTCCACCCCGCCGGCCGGCTCCAGCAGCGGGAAGTAGAGCGGGAAGACACCCCACAACCCGTAGGCGGCGAGTCCCGCTGCCGTGCCCGCCCGCCGCTCGTCCACGGCGGGCAACCGTACGCCGCGCCGCTACGTGGTCTGGATTACGTGGTCTGGATCACGTGGTCTGGATCACGTGGTCTGGATGTAGTCGACGAGGTGGTCCCGCTCCTCCTGCAGCTCGTCGAGGCGGGCCTTGACGACGTCGCCGATCGAGACGATCCCCAGCAGCCGGCCGTCCTCGACGACGGGCACGTGCCGGATGCGGTGGTCGGTCATCGTGCGGGCGAGGTCGTGCACCGAGGCGCCGGGCACGCAGGTGCGCACCTCGGCGGTCATCAGCGCCGACACCGGCCCGTCGAGGACCTCCGGCCCGGAGGCGTGCAGGGCGCGGACGACGTCGCGCTCGGAGACGATGCCGTCGACGGCGCCTCCCCCGCGGGAGACGACGAGCGCGCCGATGCGGTGCTCGGCGAGCAGGGCCAGGGCGGCACGGACGGGCCGGTCCGGCGCCACGGTGACGACGTCGGGGCCCTTGCGGCGGAGCAGCGAGGCGATCTGCACGGGAGCCCTCCCTCCCCTCGGGGGTCGCAGTGTCCACCCGCCGCCGTGCGGGGGGCAACGGCCCGGTCGGGACGGTCCGGTCCCGGTTCCCGGGGTGGACAGCGGGGCCTACCGTCGAGGCGTGCGCACCCAGCACGCCGCGCCCGCGACGTCCCGCCGCCCGACCGTCCTGCAGTGGCTCCGCTACGCCGTCGGCGGCGGGCTGCCCCGGGAGCTGTCGCCGTGGGTGCTGTCGGACACCACCCGGCCGGGATGGGTGCGCCGGCACGTCGCCCGCTCGCTGGTGCAGCTCGCCCCGCTGGTGGTGATCTGTCTGGTCGCCGTCCCCGTGGGGATGGGCTACCGGCTGACCGCGGCGGCCGGGGGGCTGATGGTCGGGCTGATGTACTCGCTGGCGTTCGTGGTGGAGACGACCGAGCACCGCGTGGCCAAGGCCGGCTACCCGGCCGGCACCGCCGCCCGGCTGCGCGAGGAGCGCGCCGAGCGGGCGCGGGCGGCCCGCGCCGAGCGGCACCACCCCTACCGCGTGGGCGGGGCGGGCAGCTTCGACTGAGCCGACGGGGGGACTCGAACCCCCAACCGCCCGATTACAAGTCGGGTGCGCTACCAGTTGCGCCACGCCGGCGGGACACGGGAACCGCTCCCGGCGTCAAGGATAGGGACCCCTCGGGGGACGTCCGTCCCTGGACGGGCGACGACGGCCGCTGTGAGCGTGCCGCCGGTGTCCCTCGGGTCCGTCGACGACGTCGTCGGGTCGGTCGGCACGGCGCCGGTGGTGCCGGCGGCCGGCCCGGGCCGGTGGACCCGCCGGGCGGGGCTCGCCGGGCCGGTGTGGTCCCTCCGCCTGGGCCGGGCGCTGTCCGCCGCCGTCCCGGCCGACGACACGGGTCGAGCCGACGCCCCCGCTGCCGATGCTGAGCGCGTGGCACCGATCGACGACCCGGCCGGGCTCCTGCCGCTGGACCGGACCCAGCTGGACGCGCTGCGCGAGCACCTCGACGCCGTCCTCTCGGCCGGGGACTGCGACCGGACCCACCGCGCCACCGACGCCTGGGCCGCCGGGCACGGCATCGCCCTCGACCGGCTGCACGAGGGGCTCGAGGAGTACGGCGGGTTCTGCGACTGCGAGGTCGTGATGAACGTCGACCCCGCTGCCGTCTTCGACCCTCAGGCGGCCGCCGGGCCCTCGCGCAGGTAGCCGGCCGGGTCGCTGCCGGGCAGCGGCCCCTCGGCCAGCCAGCGGGCGAAGCCGGCCGGGTCGCGGCGCTCGAGCTCGTCGAGGGCGTCCTGGCGGCGGCGGACGATCGACTGCCGCGCCGCCGGGTCCAGCCGGCCGGCCAGCGCGGCCGTCGTGCCGAGCCACTCGCGGCCCAGCGCCGCGGTCGTCAGGGTCGTCACCGGCGGCAGGGAGGTGACCGTCCCGACGGCCTCCCCCGGGCGGGCGCCGGCCACCGGCCGCTGCGGCGCCGGTGCGGCGAGCCGGCCGGGCGCCGGGGCGTCGTCGGGGGCGGCCGGCCGCACCGGGCGGCCGGTGTGCAGCAGCCACGACCCGAGCCCGCCGAGGAAGAGCACCGCACCGGCCAGGGCCGTCAGCGCCGGACCGCCCAGCGCCGCGGTGCCGGACAGGAACAGCAGCACGCCGATCGTGACCGCGCCGGCCCGCCAGGCCGCCTCCAGCGGGGTGTACCGCGGCGGCCGGCCGTCCTCGTGCGACTCGCGCGCCACGCCGCCGGCCAGGCAGGAGGTCACCACCGCGGCCAGCGCGACGGCGAGCAGCCCCGGGGGCCGCAGGGCGAGGCCGCCGACGACGGCGACCGCGGCGGCGGTGAGGGCGGCGAGGCCCACGAGCAGACGGGCGGGCAGACCGCGGGTGGACACGAGCAGCCTCCAGGAGCGCAGGCCGGGCAGCGGGTACCCGCCCGCTCCCAGGGGAGCGACCGGGGTCCCCCTCTACCCCGCGACGCTCCCGTCGCACACCGTGGTCGGCGTGTCGCGGGCGGCCGGGTCGCGGACGGCAGGATCGGCGGCCGTGGGGACCTCCGTCGTCGAGCTCGGCCCGCCGCTGGCCGTCGTCCTGGTGCTGCTCACCGTGCTGGCGGCGGCGGGTGGGCGGCTGTCCGGGCTGGGGCAGGAGCGGCCGGTCGTCGTCGCGGCGCTGCGGGCCACCGTCCAGCTGGCGGCGGTCTCGGCGGTGCTGCTGGTCGTCGTCCGCTCGCTGTGGCTGTCGGCGGCGTTCGTGCTGCTGATGGTCACCGTCGCGGCGGTCACGGCGGCAGGACGGGTCAGCGGCCTGCCGCTGCGGGCGCCCGGTGCCCCGCGCCGGGTGGGGTCCGCGGCCCTGGCGGTGGCCGGCGGCGCGGCGCCGGTGGTCGCGCTGGTGCTGGCCAGCGGCACGGTGCCGCTGCGCGGGGAGGCGGTGATCCCGGTCGCGGGCATCCTGGTCGGCGGCGCGATGACGGCGACGTCGCTGGCCGGCCGGCGGCTGCGCGAGGAGCTGACCACCCGCCGCGGCGAGGTCGAGGCGGCCCTGGCGCTGGGCCTGCTCCCCCGCGACGCCGTCCTCGAGGTCGCCCGGCCCTCCGCCGCGACCGCCCTGCTGCCGCCGCTGGACCAGACCCGCACCGTCGGCCTCGTCACGCTGCCCGGCGCCTACGTCGGCGTGCTGCTCGGCGGGGGCGGCCCGCTGGCCGCCGGCGCCGCCCAGCTGCTGGTCCTGGTGGGTCTGCTGGCCGCCGAGGTGGCGGCGGTCTGGGTGGTCACCGAGCTGGTCGCACGGGGGCGGGTGCTGCCGGACCTCCCCCGCTGAGGACGCCCAGACACCTCACAGGCGCTGCGCAGGGCCCCGCCAGACGCCGCGCCGAGAGTGGTCCCCAGAGCGGCGGACGGCCGCCCAGGAGGAGGACCACAGCAGTGAACGGACACCCGTACCCGAACCCGGCGCAGCCGACCGGTGCGACCCCAGGCTGGACCCCGCCGCCGTCCGGCGACTCCTGGTACCCGCCGGCCGGCACCGCGACGGGCACCCTGCCGCCGCCGGCGCCCGCCCCCGCGCCGGCGCCGGAGAGGCGGCGGGCGGGCCGGCTGCGGATGGGCGTCGCCGGGCTGCTCGCCGGGGCCCTCGTCGGCGGCGGCGCCGGGGCCGGGGTCGTCGCCCTCACCTCCGGCGGCGGGAGCGGCGGCAGCGGGACGGCGGCCACGGCGCAGTCGGTGGTCATCACGGACCCGGAGAACGCGACCGCGGTGACCGCCGCGGCCGCCAAGGCCTCGCCCAGCGTCGTCACCGTCTACGTGACCAGCGGCTCTGGCTCGGGCAGCGGCTCGGGCGTGGTGCTCTCCGACGACGGCTACGTGCTCACCAACAACCACGTCGTCACGCTGGACGGCAGCACCGGCGACGCCGCCATCCAGGTGCGCACCTCCGACGGCACGCTCTACGACGCCACCGTCGTCGGCACCGACCCGACCTCGGACCTCGCCGTGATCCGGCTGCAGGGCGCCGGCGGGCTCACCGCGGCCACGTTCGCCGACTCCGACGACGTGCAGGTCGGGGACCTCGCCGTCGCGATCGGCGCGCCGCTCGGCCTGTCCGACACGGTGACCGACGGGATCGTCAGCGCCACCGACCGCGCGGTGGCCACCGGTTCCACCCAGGACGACGCCACCGTCATCGACGCGCTGCAGACCGACGCCGCCATCAACCCCGGCAACTCCGGCGGCGCGCTGGTCGACGCCTCCGGCGAGGTCATCGGCATCAACACCGCGATCGCCTCGGTGGCCTCGGGGGCGCCCGGCTCGTCGTCGCAGAGCGGCAGCATCGGCGTCGGGTTCGCCATCCCGAGCAACACCGCCCAGCGGATCGCCGAGGAGATCATCGACACCGGCTCGGCCACCCACGCCGTCCTCGGGGTGAACGCCCAGACCGCCGGCGGGACCGCCTCGTCCGAGGTGGGCACCGGCGCGCAGGTCGTGCAGGTGCAGCCCGGCGGGGCCGCCGCGGAAGCGGGCCTGCAGGCCGGCGACGTCGTCACCGCGGTCGGCGACCGGGCGGTGACCACCTCCACCGAGCTGACCGCCGCCATCCGCAGCTCGGCCCCCGGCACGCGGGTGCAGCTGACCGTGCAGCGCGACGGTGGGACGTCGACGGTCGAGGTCACCCTCGGCAGCAGCGCGGACTGACCCCTCCAGCCCGGGAAGGCACCCTCCCCCGCCTCTAGGCTGGGGAGGGTGTCGTCGTCTGTGAGCGCCCCGCTCGCCTCCTCGCTCGACGACCCGGAGCGCGCCGCCGGGCTGCGGCGGATGAAACGGCTGGCCACGGGGCTGTTCCTGCTCGCGGCGGCCGTCTTCCTCGCCTGCGTGCTGCTCGGCGACACCGCCGGGCCCTGGGTCGGGTACGTGCGGGCCACCGCCGAGGCCTCGATGGTCGGCGCGCTGGCCGACTGGTTCGCCGTCACCGCGCTGTTCCGGCACCCGCTGCGGCTGCCGATCCCGCACACGGCGATCATCCCGCGCAAGAAGGACCAGATCGGCGCGAGCCTGGGCACGTTCGTGCAGGAGAACTTCCTGACCCGCTCGGTCGTCGAGGAGAAGCTCGCCACCGTCGACGTCCCCGGCCGGCTCGGGACCTTCCTGGCGGCGCCCGGCCGCGCGGAGCGGCTGGCCGGCGACGCCGCCGCCGGGCTCACCGGCCTCACCGACCTGCTGCGCGACGACGACCTGCAGCAGGCCGTCTCCGGCCTGGTCGACCGCAAGCTGCACGCGACGCCGGCGGCGCCGGTGCTGGCCCGGGTCCTGGAGCTGGTGGTCGACGGGGACCGGCACCAGGAGGTCCTGTCGGCGGGCCTGCGCTACCTCGCCCGGTTCCTCGAGGAGAACCGGGTGGTGTTCCGCGCCCAGCTCGGGGACGCCTCCCCGTCGTGGGTGCCCAACTGGGTCGACGACCGGGTGTTCGACCGCGTGTTCGCGGGCGTGCAGGGCTTCCTGGAGGAGGTCGGCGCCGACCGCGACCACGAGCTGCGTCGGGTCTACGACGCCCGGCTGCGCGCCTACGTGCACGACCTGCGCACCGACCCCGACACCGCCGCCCGCGTCGAGGGGTTCAAGAAGGAGCTGCTCGACCACCCGGCGGTGCGCGCCTGGTCCTCGTCGCTGTGGACCAACGCGAAGACCTCGTTCCTCGCCGCCGCCGCCGACCCGGACTCCGAGCTGCGGTCCCGGGTGACCGGCATGATCGGCGACGCCGCCCGGCTGCTGCGGAGCGACCCGCGGGTGCGCGAGCGGGTGCAGCAGCAGTCGGTGCGGGTCGCCGGTTACCTGGTGGAGCGCTTCGCCGGTGACCTCGCCGACGTCGTCGGCAGCACCGTCGCCCGCTGGGACACCGAGGAGACCAGCCGCCGCATCGAGCTGCAGGTGGGGCGGGACCTGCAGTTCATCCGCATCAACGGCACCGTCGTCGGCGGGCTGGCCGGGCTGGTCATCTACACCCTCGCCCAGCTGCTGGGCTGAGCTCAGACCAGCCGGAAGCCGCTCCACGCGAAGCCCGGCGAGACGACACAGGTCACCAGCACCTCGTCCTCCGCCGGGGCGGTCGACTGCCGGGCGCCGGCGGGCACGAGCACCTGCGGGTGCGCCGCGTCCAGCACCGTGCGCTCGTCGCCCACGTGCAGCACCAGTGCGCCCGGGCCGTGCCAGAGCCACAGCTCGTCGGCGTCGACGGTGTGCGGCGCCGAGGACTCCCCCGGTGCGAGCAGGTAGAGGATCGCCGTCGCGGCCGGGCGGTCGCCGACCGCGGCCGGCGAGGTCCAGGTGCGCCGGTACCAGCCGCCCTCGGGGTGCGGCTCCAGCCCGAGCCGGATCGCGGTGACCGCGACCGGCGAGCGGGGCCCGGAGGGTCCCCGAGGAGGGACGCGTCCGCCGGGGCTCACGGCGTCAGGGAGAGGGCACCCGGCCGCGGTGCGGTCCGGCAGGACCGCCGTGTCACCGTCGGGCCTGGGCGGCGGCGTAGAGGGCGATGGACGCCGCGACGCTCACGTTGAGCGACTCGGTGTCGCGGGCGATCGGGATGCGGACGACGACGTCGCAGCGCTCGCGCACCAGCCGCGACAGCCCCGCGCCCTCCGCGCCGACGACCAGCGCCACCGGGTCGGCGAGGCCGTCGTAGTCGGCGATGTCCACGTCGCCGTCGCCGGCCAGGCCGACCGTCTGCAGGCCGGCGTCCTGGTAGGAGGCCAGCGCCCGGGCCAGGTTGACCGCGCGGGCCACCGGCAGCCGGGCGGCGGCGCCGGCGCTGGTGCGCCACGCCGAGGCGGTCATCCCGACCGCGCGCCGCTGCGGCACGACGACGCCGTGCGCGTCGAAGGCGGCCGCCGAGCGGACCACCGCGCCGAGGTTGCGCGGGTCGGTGACGCCGTCCATGGCCACGACCAGCGGCGGCCGGCCGGAGTCGCGGGCGACGTCGAGCAGGTCGTCGGGGTGCGCGTACTCGTAGGGCGGGACCTGCAGCCCGATCCCCTGGTGCAGCGCGTTGTTCGACATCCGGTCGAACTCGGCCTTGCCCACCTCGAGCAGCGGCAGGCCGCGGTCGCTGGCCAGGTGCAGCGCCTCGGTGATCCGCTCGTCGGTCGCCGCCCGGGTGTCCCCGGTGACGACGTACAGCGCCGTCGCCGGGATCTGCGCGCGCAGCGCCTCGACGACGGGGTTGCGGCCGAGCAGCAGCTCCGGCGCCTCCTCGGCGCGCTGGCGGCTGCGGTCGCGCTCGGCCCGGCGGCGGGCGTCGGCCTGCGCGCGGCGCTGCGCCGGGTGGCCCGTGCGCTTCTCGGCGGGCGGGGTCGCCCCGCGGCCGGCCAGCGCGCGGCGGTTCTTGCCGCCGGTGCCGGCGGTGGCGCCCTTCTTGCCCGCGCCGCTCGTGCGGCCGCGGCGCTGGCTGTTTCCGGCCATCAGCGGGTCAGCTCCCATCGGGGTCCCTGCGGGGTGTCCTCGACCTGCACGCCGAGGGCGGTGAGCTGGTCGCGCAGCGCGTCGGCCGCCGCGTAGTCCTTCCGCGCGCGGGCGGCCTGCCGCTGCTCCAGCGCCAGCCGGACCAGGCCGTCGGTGACCTCCGCCAGCCGGCCGTCGGCGTCCCCGCCGGCCGTCCAGTGGGGGTCGAGCGGGTCCAGCCCCAGCACACCCAGCATGCCCCGCACGGCGCCGAGCGCGTCGGCCAGCGCGGCGTCGTCCCCCTCGGCCAGGGCGGTGTTGCCGGCGCGGACGACCTCGTGGACGACGGCGATCGCGGCCGGGGTGCCGAGGTCGTCGTCCATGGCCTCGCGGAACGCCGGCGGCAGGCCGGTGGCGGTGTCCCGGCCGGCCCGCTCCGCGGCGCGGTGCACGAACGACTCGATCCGCCGGTAGGCGGCGCCCGCCTCGGCCAGCGCGGCGTCGGTGAACTCGACGGTGGACCGGTAGTGCGGCGCCACCAGGTAGTACCGCAGCTCGACCGGGCGCACCCGGCGGACGACCTCGTCGACCAGCGCGGTGTTGCCCAGCGACTTGCTCATCTTCTCGCCGCCGAGGGTGACCCAGCCGTTGTGCATCCAGTACCGGGTGAACGGCAGGCCGGCGGCCATCGACTGGGCGCGCTCGTTCTCGTGGTGCGGGAAGCGCAGGTCCAGCCCGCCGCCGTGGATGTCGAACTCCGCGCCGAGGTAGCGCCCCGCCATCGCCGAGCACTCCAGGTGCCAGCCGGGCCGGCCCGGACCCCACGGGGTCGGCCAGCTCGCGGTCTCCGGCTCGCCGGGCTTGTGCGCCTTCCACAGCGCGAAGTCGCGGGGGTCGCGCTTGCGCTCGTCGGTGTCGGTGTCGGCGGCCGGCTGCAGGTCGGCCAGCGCCTGGCGGGTCAGCTCGCCGTAGCGGGGGAAGCTGCGGACGTCGAAGTAGGCGTCGCCGTCGACGGTGTAGGCGTGCCCGCGCTCCACCAGCCGCTCGACCAGCGCCACCATGTCCGTCACGTGCCCGGTCGCGCGCGGCTCGTAGGTGGGCGGCAGGACGCCGAGGGCGTCGTAGGCGCGGGTGCAGGCCAGCTCGTTGGTGTACGCCCAGGCCCACCACGGGACGCCGTGCTCGGCGGCCTTGACGAGGATCTTGTCGTCGATGTCGGTGACGTTGCGGACGTAGGTGACCTCGAGCCCGCTCGCGGTCAGCCAGCGGCGCAGCACGTCGAAGGCGACGGCGGCGCGCACGTGCCCGACGTGCGGCGGTCCCTGGACGGTGAGCCCGCAGACGTACACCGAGGCCTCGCCGGGACGCAGGGGCGTGAAGTCCCGGACCGCGCGCGCGGCCGTGTCGTACAGGCGGAGGCTCACTGCGGGGAGTCTACGGACCCCGTGCGCACGACCAGCGCCGTCGCGAGGGCGGCCCGGCCCTCGCCGCGGCCGACCAGCCCCAGCCCGTCGGTGGTGGTGGCGGTGACGCTCACCGGGGCGCCCAGCGCCGCCGACAGCGCCGCCTCCGCCTCCGCCCGGCGCGGGCCGAGCTTCGGCGTGGGCGCCACGAGCTGCACCGCCGCGTTGCCGACCCGCCACCCGGCGGCGGCCAGGGTCTCCCGCACGTGCTCGAGGACAGCGACGCCGCGGGCGCCGGCCCAGCGCGGGTCGTCGGTGCCGAGCAGCCCGCCGATGTCGCCGAGACCGGCCGCGGACAGCACCGCGTCGGTGAGGGCGTGCGCGGCGACGTCGCCGTCGGAGTGCCCGGCGCAGCCGTCGGCGCCAGGCCACCGCAGCCCGGCCAGCCAGCACTCCCGGCCGGCCTCGACCGGGTGCACGTCGACGCCGAGGCCGACGCGCGGGAGGTCGTCGCTCACCGGGTGGCCTGCAGCGCGGCCAGGTGCAGGTCGTGCGGCACGGTGACCTTCGCGGCGCGCTCGTCGCCGGCCACGGTGGTCACCGGCACGCCGCCGGCCCGCACGACGGCGGCGTCGTCGGTGAGCGCTGCAGCGTCCACGAGGGCGTCGTCCAGTGCGGCGTAGGCGGCCACCAGGACGGCGCGGTCGAAGCCCTGCGGCGTCTGCACCCGCCGCAGCACCGCGCGGGGCACGGCCTCGGTGACCGTGCCGGCCGCGTCGACGACGACGGTGGTGTCCACGACCGGCAGCACCGGGACGACGGCGGGCGCGCCGGCGGCCAGCGCCGCCAGCACGCGGGCCACCACGTCCGGCGGGGTCAGCGGGCGGGCGGCGTCGTGCACGAGGACGGCGTCGGCGTGGGGGCCGGCGGCCGACAGCGCGGCGCGGACCGAGGCGGTGCGGGTGGCGCCGCCGTCGACCAGCGCGACGCTGCCGGGCAGGACGGCGGCGAAGGCGTCGCGCTCGGCCGCGGGCACGGTGACGACGACCTCGTCGACGCCACCGGCCAGCAGCGTGTCGACCGCCCAGGAGACCAGCGGGCGGCCGGCCAGCTCGACGAGCGCCTTGGGCTTGTCCGCCCCCAGACGCGAACCACTCCCGGCCGCTGCGACGATGCCGACAGCGGACACGGGAGTGGTCCGGGAGAGCGAGGGTGCAGGGGTCAGCTGGCGAGGACCTCGTCGAGCAGCACCTCGGCCTTGTCCTCGTTGGTCCCCTCGGCGAGCGCGAGCTCGCTGACCAGGATCTGGCGGGCCTTGGACAGCATCCGCTTCTCGCCGGCGGAGAGGCCGCGGTCCTTGTCGCGGCGCCACAGGTCGCGGACGACCTCGGCCACCTTGTTGACGTCGCCGGAGGCCAGCTTCTCGAGGTTGGCCTTGTAGCGGCGCGACCAGTTGGTCGGCTCCTCGGTGTGCGGGGCCCGCAGGACCTCGAACACGCGGTTGAGCCCGTCCTGACCGACGACGTCACGGACGCCGACGATCTCTGCGTTGTCGGCCGGCACGCGCACGGTGAGGTCGCCCTGGGCGACCTTCAGCACGAGGTAGGCCTTCTCTTCGCCCTTGATGACCCGCGTCTCGATCGCCTCGATCAGAGCGGCACCGTGGTGCGGGTAGACGACGGTCTCGCCGACAGTGAAGCCCATGTGTGTGTGACCCCTTTCGCTGCAACCAGGTTAGCACGGCACACTGACGGCCGGAACGGTCGGCCGGTGGATATCCGCAGGTCAGAGGCCTGATGAAGTACTGGGGAGGGGTTGACAGGGCGTGGTCGGTGTGCCTGCACGGGCCTCGCGGGGCGCCTCCGTCCGCGCGCTCGTCCTGGCCACGCACGCGCCGCCGGCGGTCGCGGTCACCGTCGTGGCGACCCTCCTCGCGGTCACCGCGCAGGTGTCCCCGGGGCGCACGGTGCTCGTGGGACTGGCCGTCCTCGCAGGTCAGGCGTCCATCGGGTGGAGCAACGACTGGCTCGACGCCGACCGCGACCTCGCCGTCGCGCGGGCCGACAAGCCGGTCGTGCAGGGCGCCGTGGCCCCCGCCACGCTGCGCGGGGCGGCCCTCGGCGCGGCCGGCGCGGCCGTCGTCCTGTCCCTGGCGCTCGGCTGGGTGCCGGGACTGCTGCTGCTGGTGCTGGTGGCCAGCGGGTGGGCCTACAACGCGGGTCTGAAGCGCACGGTGGCCTCCGGGCTCCCCTACGTCACCGGTTTCGGCGCCCTGCCCGCCGGGGTGGTGGCCGCGGCGCCGGGCGTCCCGGCCGCGCCGTGGTGGCTGCCGGCCGCCGGCGCGGCGCTGGGCGCGGCGGCCCACCTCGCCAACGTGGCCCCCGACATCGCCGACGACCTGGCGACCGGGGTGCGCGGTCTGCCGCACCGGCTGGGTCCCCGCGTGTCGGCGGTGGTGGGTGCACTGCTGCTCGGGACGGCGTCGCTGGTGCTCGTGCTCGGCCCGGCCGGCCCGCCCGCGTGGTGGGGCTGGGCGGGGCTGGTGCTGGCGGTGCCCGCGGTCGCCGTCGCCGCCCTGGCCGGGACGGCGCCCTTCCGCCGGCTGGCCTTCCCCGCGGTGATGCTGTTGACCGTGCTCGACGTGGTGCTGCTGCTGGCGGGCGGGGCCGCGCTCACCTGAGCGCGGCCCCGCCGTCGGTCACTTCCTGCCGTTGCCGTTCCCGTTTCCGTTGCCGTTGCCGTTGCCGCCGCCGTTGCCGCCGCCGTTGCCCTGGCCGTGGCCGTTGCCGCCGGTCGAGGTGGTGGCGACGGGCTCCTCGGGCGCGGGCGCCGGGGTCACGGCCTCCTGCTCCCCGGTCGCCGGCTCCTCGGTGACGGGTTCGGTGACCGGCTGGGTCTCCGGCTGCTCGGTCACGGTGCCCTGGCGGGCCTCCTGGCGGGCCGTGTTGCGAGCGTGCGCCGCGGCGCTGACGTCAGGGCCGACCTTGGTGCCGGACGCCCGGCTCGCCGCCACGATCGCGTGCACGAGGTGACCGAAGGACCGCCCCTCGTCGACGCCGGCGAGCGGGTCGTCCTCGGGGGTCGTGGGCTCGGTGGCGGGCTCCTCCTCGGCGCCGTCCCCGGTGCCGTCCCCGGTGCCCCCGTCGGTGGAGGCGTCGCCCTCCCCGCCGGTCGGGTCCTCGGTGGCGGTGTCGTCGGTGGCGGTGCCGTCCGTGGCGGTGCCGTCGGTGGCGGTGTCGTCGGTGGCGGTGCCGTCCGTGGCGGTGCCGTCGGTGGTCTCGCTGCTCTCGACGAGGGCGGGGGCGGTGTCCTCGGGCAGGACGACGGCGGCGGTGGTGCCCGCGGTCAGGGCGACCGCGACCGCCCCACCGGCGACGGCGGCCTTGGCGACCGCGGAGAGCGCGGCGAACTTGACGGCGAGGGAGGTGGTGAACACGTGGGGTCTCTTCCGTGAGGCCCGGGCGGGGTGCCCGGTCGTCCGCGTGGACGGGTCCGACTGGTCGGTGAGCAGACCGGTCGCCAGCAGCTCGGCCAGGGCCGCGTTCGGGCGGCCCGGCGCGGTGGCGGAGGACCGGACCGCGTCGGTGAACGCGGCCAGGTACTGCGCGCCCTCGGGCACGGGCCGGCCGGCGAGGCAGGCCGCGAGGGCCTGCTCGGCGGTCCGGGCGTCGGCTGGCGTGGTCATCTCGCCCCCGTCATCGCCGGACGGGCCCGCAGGGGTGCGCGGCCCGTCGTCGTCTCCCTCGTCGGGGTGGTCCCGGCCGGCTCCAGCTCCTCGCGCAGCCGGCGCAGGCCGCGCCGCTGCAGCGCCTTGACCGAGGCCACGGAGCGGCCGATCACCGCGGCGACCTGCTCGACGGTGAGGTCGGCCAGGACCCGCAGCAGCAGGACCGAGCGCTGGTCCTCGGGGAGGCCGGCGCACAGCCGGTGCACCGTCTCGGCGCCCAGCCGGGCCAGGACGTCGTCCTCCACGTCCCCGCCGGCGACCTCGGGGAGCAGGTCCGCGCCCCCGTCGGCGAGCTGCGGGCGGCGGCTGCGCCGGCGCAGGTCGTCGACCAGCCGCCGGTGGGCGATGGTGAACACCCACGACCGCAGCCCCGCCTCGTCGCCGGTGAAGCCGGACAGCCCGCGGAAGACCGCGAGGAACGTCTCGCTGGCCAGGTCGTCGGGGTCCGGTGCGCCGTGCAGCCGCAGGTAGCCGGTGACCACCGGGGACAGGTCCCGGTACAGCACCTCGAAGGCCCACGCGGCGCCCGTCCGGGCCGCCGCGAGGACGTCGTCGAACGCGGCTCCGACCGCCATCCGCACCTCCCGTGCCGTCCCCGTGCAGGGGAGGCATCGGCAGGCCCGACGCGGAACTGGACCGTCCGTCCCCCGATCAGGGGGCGGCGGTGCCCCGGGCGACCTCCTGCTCGACCACGATCGGCAGGTCCTCCGACCGGTCCAGGCCCTGCAGCGGACGGCGCATCCGCCGGTTGCCGGCCAGCCGCTCGCGGTCGCGCTCGAGGAAGGCCCAGCAGCCGGCGGTGTAGGAGGGGCAGGCGTCCTCGCCGCGGCGGCCGCGGCCCTCCGCCCACCGGGCGACCCCGGCCTGGCTGCTCACGGAGCCGCGCGCGGCGAGCACCTGCACGCCGGGGTGGCGCAGGACGTGGTCGCGGCTGCTCCAGGTGGTGGGCGCGCAGGCGCTCAGCGGCTCGTCGTGGCGGTCCGGGGCCTCGGCGCAGGTGGTGACCTGGTGGACGTCGCCCCGGTCCCCCAGCTCGGCGGCCCGGTGGCGCAGCGCGGACAGCACGAGGTGGGCCTCCTGCCGGTGGAACCGGCGGCGGGCGGACACCGCCTCCGACTCCACCGGGAGCACCGGCCGGCCGGGCGCGTCGAGGAGGTGCGGGCCGGGCTGGTCGGCGGAGGTCCACCGGCGCGTACCGGGCGACCGTTCGGGGAAGTCAGCGAGGGCCGGGTCGCGCGGCTCGCCTCCGGCGCCGGGTCCTGGGCGCCCCATCGGCCTCACCTCCCGGCGGACGTGGTGGGTGGACCGTTAGGCTCGGCGCGACTCGGGCCATCGAGACGCACGGTGGCCGGCTGCTGTTTCCCCCGTGGAGGTCGACCGCTGTGAACCGCGCGCTGCGCGCCGCCGTGATGGGTGCCCTCGTCCTCAGCCCGGTCGCGCTCGGCGCCTGCAGCGCCGGCCAGGTCTCGCAGACCGGCACCCAGGACCGCGACAAGGTCGGCCCCCAGGCGCAGGTGGAGGACATCCTGCTGCGCCAGATCCTGCTGGCTCCGCCGGAGAACGGCCGCTACGAGGAGGGCGACGACGCCGAGCTGATCGTCACGATCGTCAACGCCTCGAACTCCGACGACACCCTCACCGGCATCGAGGGCGAGGGCTTCGGCGGCGTGCTGGTGTCGGCGACCGGCCCGACCCCCTCGCCGTCGTCGCCCGCCGGCAGCTCCCCCACGGCCACCCCGACGCCGGGCAGCACCGGCGCCACCCCGGGTGCGTCGCCCTCCGCCGGCTCCACGGCGAGCACCCGGGTGTCGCTCGACATCCCGGCCGACACCGCGCTGTACATCGGGCGCGAGGACGGCGCGACGGTCACGCTGCAGGACCTCAGCGAGGAGCTGACGGCCGGGCAGACCCTGACGCTCACCCTGTCCTTCGAGCAGGCCGGCGACATCACCACGCAGGTGCTGGTGGCCGGTCCCGACGAGGAGATCGACCGTGGCGAGGCGTTCGACTTCGAGGAGGGCCTCGAGCCGGAGAACCCGGAGAGCGAGGAGGACACCCAGGCCGAGTAGCCGGCCTGGAGTGACCGGACCGGAGTGACCCGTCCGGCCTCCCCGGGAGTGTCGGTACCCCCACCTACCGTGGCGGCGTGCCCTCTGGAGTGAAGTCCGCCCGTCCCGCCCACCGCTGCACCGAGTGCGGCTTCTCGTCGGCGAAGTGGATGGGCAAGTGCCCGGAGTGCCAGGCCTGGGGCACGCTGCAGGAGGTCGGGCCCGCCGCGCCGGCACTGCGCTCGGTCGCCGCCGGCCCGGTCACCGCGCCCGCCCGGCCGATCGCCCAGGTCCAGCTCGACGGCGCGCGGGCGGTGCCCACCGGCATCGCCGAGTTCGACCGCGTCCTCGGCGGCGGCCTGGTGCCCGGCGCGGTGGTCCTCGTCGCCGGTGAGCCCGGCGTCGGCAAGTCCACGCTGCTGCTCGAGGTCGCCCACCGGGTGGCGGAGTCCAACGGGCCCACGCTGGTGGTCTCGGGCGAGGAGTCCGCCGCGCAGGTGCGGCTGCGCGCCGAGCGGATCGGCGCGCTGCACGACCGGCTGTACCTCGCCGCCGAGACCGAGCTGTCGGCCGTCCTCGCCCACGTCGAGCAGGTGGCGCCCTCGCTGCTGGTGCTCGACAGCGTGCAGACGGTCCGCTCCTCCGCGGTCGAGGGCACCGACGGCGGCGCCACCCAGGTCCGCTCGGTGGCCACCGCGCTCACCGCCGTCGCCAAGTCCCGCGGGATGACGACGATCCTCGTCGGCCACGTCACCAAGGACGGCGCGATCGCCGGGCCCCGGGCGCTGGAGCACCTGGTCGACGTCGTCGTGTCCTTCGACGGCGAGCGGCACTCCACGCTGCGCCTGGTGCGCGCCACCAAGAACCGGTTCGGCCCGGCCGACGAGATCGGCTGCTTCGAGATCGGCGACGGCGGGGTGGTCGGCGTCCCCGACCCCTCCCACCTGTTCGTCTCGCGCCGCACCGCCTCGGTGCCCGGCAGTTGCGTCACGGTGACCATGGAGGGCAGCCGGCCACTGCTGGCCGAGGTGCAGGCCCTCGTCGCCCAGAACACCGGCGGCGGCTCGCCGCGGCGGGCGGTCAGCGGGCTGGACTCCCAGCGCGTGGCGATGGTCAACGCCGTCGTCGAGCGGCGCGGCGGCGTCCGGCTGGCCGACGCCGACGTGTTCGCCGCCTCCGTCGGCGGCGTGAAGATCGCCGAGCCGGCGGCCGACCTCGCGCTCGCGCTGGCCATCGCCTCGGCGTCGCGGGACACCCCGCTGCCGGAGGGGATGATCGCGCTGGGCGAGGTGGGTCTGTCCGGTGAGATCCGGCGGGTCGGCGGCACCGGACGGCGGCTGGCCGAGGCCGCCCGCCAGGGCTACCGGCTCGCGCTGGTCCCGCCGGACGCCGGCCAGGCCCCCAAGGGCATCCGGCTCATGGAGGTGCCCGACCTGGGAGCGGCGCTCGCCGGGCTCTTCCCCGGGTGAGCCCGCTCACCACCCCCCGCTCACGACCGGCAGGTCGGCGTGCCACGTAGACTCAGGCGCCGTACCACGACGACGTCAGGAGCGCCCGTGCCCCCCGCTGTGGACTCCGAGGTCGCCCTGCGCGAACTGCTCGGCCGCATCGCCCCGGGGACCGCGTTGCGCGACGGCCTGGAGCGCATCCTGGCCGGCCGCACCGGCGCCCTGATCGTGCTCGGCTACGACCGGGTGGTGGAGTCCATCTGCACCGGCGGGTTCGCCCTGGACGTCGCGCTGTCGGCCACCCGGCTGCGCGAGCTGGCCAAGATGGACGGCGCGGTGATCCTGTCCTCCGACGGGCTGCGCATCGTCCGGGCCGGCGTGCACCTGATGCCCGACCCGACCGTGCCCACCGAGGAGTCGGGCACCCGGCACCGCACCGCCGAGCGGGTGGCCGTGCAGACCGGGTTCCCGGTGATCTCGGTCAGCCAGTCGATGCACATCATCAGCGTCTACGTGGCCGGCCGGCGCTACACGCTCGAGCACCCGACGACGATCCTCGCCCGCGCCAACCAGGCCCTCGCGGCGCTGGAGCGGTACAAGCTGCGCCTCGACGAGGTCGCGAGCACCCTCTCGGCGCTGGAGATCGAGGACCTGGTCACCGTCCGCGACGCGATGAGCGTCAGCCAGCGGCTGGAGATGGTCCGGCGGATCGCCGACGAGATCGAGGGCTTCGTCGTCGAGCTGGGCACCGACGGCCGGCTGCTGGCCCTGCAGCTCGACGAGATGCTCGCCGGCGTCGAGGAGGACCGCGCGCTGCTGGTGCGCGACTACCTGCCCGCCGCGGGCACCCGCCGGCCGCGCACCATCGAGGACGTGCTCGCCGAGCTGCGGGCGCTGTCGGCCACCGAGCTGCTGGACCTGTCCGCCGTCTCGCGTTGCTACGGGCTGCCCACCTCGGCCGACGCGCTGGACTCCCCCGTCAGCCCGCGCGGCTACCGGCTGCTGGCCCGGGTGCCGCGGCTGCCCGCGGCGATCATCGACCGCCTGGTCGACCACTTCGGCGGCCTGCAGAAGCTGCTGGCCGCCACCATCGAGGACCTGCTCGCCGTCGAGGGCGTCGGCGAGGCCCGCGCCCGGGGCATCCGCGAGGGCCTGTCCCGGCTGGCCGAGACCTCGATCCTCGACCGCTACAGCTGAGCGCGGCCCACCACCGGCGACGTGCTAGAACGGCCTCCCGCTGGGACCCGCCGCGAGCCTGCGAGCGGTGGGGGGCAGGGACGTCCCTCGTCAGGTGATGGTGAGGACGGCGTCCGGGCTGGTCTCGGTGTCCAGCCGGGCGCGCAGCACGTACTGACCCGGGGCCACCGGCACGCGCTCGGCGGTGCAGGTCGGCTCGCTGGTCAGGCCGGTCCAGACCAGCGGGAACACCACCTGCTCACCGGGCTGCAGCGTGCGGGTGTCACTGCTGGTCTCGGGCCGGCAGTCGTTGCTGCCCCACAGCCGGGTGCCGGCCGCGTCGAGCAGCACCATCTCCTGCAGCTGCTTGTCCAGCACGCGGGTGCACGGCACCGCGGCGGTGTTGGTGACGACGAGCTCCAGCGTCGGCGAGGACCCGGAGGCGACCGTGCCCGGCGTGCGCACCTCCAGCGCGACCACGTCGTCGCCGCACGGGGCGCCGGCCTCCTGCACCGGGGCGGCAGGCGCCGGGGGCGGGGCGGGCGTCGGGGTGGGTGGCGGGGTGGGGGTCTGCACGCTGGCCAGCGACGGGAGGACCCGGTCGAGTGCGGGCGGCTCCGCGGCGGCCGGCGCCGTCGACGCCGCCTCCGAGGTGCCGGCGGCCGAGGCCGAGCCCTCCGGGCCGCCGCCCAGCAGCGCCACCCCGAGCCAGCTCCCGCCGCCGAGGACGGCGACGAGCAGGAGGAGCACGAGCAGCCGCCGTCGCCAGTAGACGGCGGCCGGCAGGGGCCCGACCGGGTGCAGCACGAAGGCGACCGTAGTCGGCGGGCGCCGGCCGTCCCGACAGGGCACGCCGCGGTCCGGGCCGGGCACACTGGACCCCCGTGAGCAGCACCGCCGGACTCGGGGACGCCCTCGTCGACTGGTACGACACGGCGGCCCGCGACCTGCCGTGGCGGCGGCCCGGCGTGGACCCGTGGGCGGTGCTGGTCAGCGAGGTGATGCTGCAGCAGACGCCGGTGGCGCGGGTCGAGCCGGTGTGGCGCGCCTGGACGGAGCGCTGGCCCACCCCGGCCGCGCTGGCCGCCGCGTCGCCGGCCGAGGTGATCCGCGCCTGGGGCAAACTCGGCTACCCGCGGCGGGCGCTGCGGCTGCGGGAGACCGCCGTCGCCCTCACCGAGCGGCACGGAGGCGCCGTCCCGGCCGACGTGGCGGCCCTGGAGGCGCTGCCGGGCATCGGGACGTACACGGCCCGGGCGGTGGCCTGCTTCGGCCACGGGAGGCCACAGCCGGTCGTGGACACCAACGTGCGGCGGGTGGTGGCCCGGCTGGTGCACGGCCGCGCCGAGGCCGGGACCGCCCGCGCCTCCGACCTGACCGACGTCGCGGCGCTGGCGCCGGCGGACCGGGAGCGGGCGTGCCGGTTCTCGGTGGCGGCCATGGAGCTCGGCGCGCTGGTCTGCGTGGCCCGCACACCGCGGTGCGGGGTCTGTCCGGTGCGGGACCGGTGCGCCTGGCGGCTGGCCGGCTACCCGGCCGCCGAGGGGCCGCCGAGGCGGGTGCAGCGGTTCGCGGGGACCGACCGGCAGGTCCGCGGGCGGCTGCTGGACGTCCTGCGCGCCGCCGACGGTCCGGTGCCCGCCCCGGCCCTGGACGCAGCCTGGGACGACGCGGTGCAGCGGTCCCGGTGCCTGGACTCCCTGCTGGCCGACGGACTGGTCGAGCAGACCGACGACGGCCTCTTCCGACTCCCCCACTGACCGGACCCGCGACGCCTCGCGCCGCCCGGACCCGCTCGCGCGACGACCCCGCGGCACGGTTCACCGTGGCCCGTGCAGCTGCCCGGGGACCTCACCGCCCGACCCCTGACCAGGGACGACGCCCGTGCCGTGCACGAGGTGACGGCCGCGCAGGAGCTGCACGACGTCGGCGTCGTCCTGATCGAGGAGGCCGACGTCGTCGGGGACTGGCAGCGCCCCGGCTCCGACGTACCGGCCGGCACGCTCGGCGTCTTCGACGGCGGCCGGCTGGTCGCCTACGCGGAGGTCTCGGGCGAGGGACGCGGGGGTGCCGCCGTGCACCCGCGGTACCGCGGACGAGGCATCGGGACGGCACTGGCCGCCTGGACCCGGCGACTGGCAGGCGAGCGCGGCGCCCCGGTCCTCGGCATCACCGTGCCGCAGGGCTCCCCCGCGGACGTCCTGCTGGAGCGCCTCGGCCACCACGTCCGGTGGACCTCGTGGCTGCTGGAGCTCCCCGGGGACAGGCGGATCGGGACCCGGCCCCTGCCGGACGGGTACTCCCTCCGGACGGCGGACGGCGAGGCGGACCACCGGGCCGCCTGGGCGGTGGTCGAGGACGCCTTCCTCGAGTGGTCGCAGCGGGACCGGCGGTCGTTCGACGACTTCGCCGCGACGACCGTGCGCCGGCCCGGGTTCGAGCCGTGGCACCTCCGGGTCGTCGTGGACCCGCGTGGCGACGTGGTCGGCGCCTGCTTCCTGGTCACCGGTGGCGCGGACGGCTGCGTCGACGAGCTCGCGGCGCGCCGGGACCGGCGCGGACTCGGGCTGGCCCGGGCCCTCCTCGCGGACGCCTTCGCCGACGCCCGCCGGCACGGCGCCACGCGCTGCGAACTGTCCACCGACTCCCGCACCGGCGCCCTCGGCCTGTACGAGCGGGTCGGGATGGTCGTCACCGGCACCCGGGTGCACCGCGCCGTGGACCTCGGCCCGGTCGCCGTCCCCCGCTGACCCGATCACGTCCCCCGGCGACGACACACGACGGCACCGGCGGTCACCTCGCCGTCCACCGGCGTCCGCACCGGGTGGTCGCCCGGGAGCCACCCTCGGCCCCTGGGACGCGGCAGGGGCCGCCTCCCTCACGGGAGACGGCCCCTGTCGGTGGAGCTACCTGCTCACTCCTTGCGGAGCGACGGGCCCTGGGTGCCGTCCTCGTCGTCGCCGACGGTCAGCGCCACCGGCGGCGTGTCGGGCAGGTCGATCGGCTTGGTCTCGCCGCGGAAGGTGAACTTCGCGGCGGTGCCCTCGCCCTCGACGTCCACCACGACGATCTGACCGGCGGTCAGCTCCCCGTAGAGGATCTTCTCCGACAGCGCGTCCTCGATCTCGCGCTGGATGGTCCGGCGCAGCGGCCGGGCGCCCAGCACGGGGTCGAACCCGCGGGCCGCCAGGAGCTTCTTGGCCTCCTGGGTGACCTCGAGCGACATGTCCTTGTTGCTCAGCTGGCTCTCCACGCGGGCGAGCATCAGGTCGACGATCTGGATGATCTCGGCCTCGGTCAGCTGGTGGAACACGACGATGTCGTCGATGCGGTTGAGGAACTCAGGCCGGAAGTGCTGCTTGAGCTCGTCGTGGACCTTCGTCTTCATGCGCTCGTAGTTCGACTGGTCGTCGTTCCCGGCCTGGAAGCCGAGGCCGACCGCCTTGGAGATGTCCCGCGTACCGAGGTTGGTCGTGAGGATCAGGATCGTGTTCTTGAAGTCCACGATCCGGCCCTGACCGTCGGTGAGGCGGCCGTCCTCCAGCACCTGCAGCAGCGTGTTGAAGACGTCGGCGTGGGCCTTCTCGATCTCGTCGAAGAGGACCACCGAGAACGGCTTGCGCCGCACCTTCTCGGTCAGCTGGCCACCCTCGTCGTAACCGACGTAGCCGGGAGGGGCACCGACGAGCCGCGACACGGTGAACCGGTCGTGGAACTCGCCCATGTCGATCTGGATGAGCGCGTCGTCCTCGCCGAACAGGAAGTTGGCGAGCGCCTTGGCGAGCTCGGTCTTACCGACACCCGAGGGGCCGGCGAAGATGAACGAGCCACCGGGGCGACGCGGGTCCTTGAGGCCCGCGCGGGTGCGCCGGATCGCCTGGCTGACGCTCTTGATGGCCTCTTCCTGGCCGATGATCCGCTTGTGGAGCTCGTCCTCCATGCGGAGCAGACGGGTCGTCTCCTCCTCGGTGAGCTTGAAGACGGGGATGCCGGTCCAGTTGGCCAGCACCTCGGCGATCTGCTCGTCGTCGACCTCGGCGACGACGTCCATGTCGCCGGCCTTCCACGCCTTCTCCCGCTCGGCCTTCTCGGCCAGGAGGGTCTTCTCCTTGTCGCGCAGCGACGCGGCCTTCTCAAAGTCCTGCGCGTCGATCGCGGACTCCTTCTCGCGGCGGATGCCGGCGATCCGGTCGTCGAACTCGCGCAGGTCCGGCGGGGCGGTCATCCGCTTGATCCGCATCCGGGCGCCGGCCTCGTCGATCAGGTCGATCGCCTTGTCCGGCAGGAAGCGGTCGGAGATGTACCGGTCGGCCAGCGTGGCGGCGGCGACGAGGGCGCCGTCGGTGATGCTGATCCGGTGGTGCGCCTCGTAGCGGTCGCGCAGGCCCTTGAGGATCTCGATCGTGTGGGTGAGCGTCGGCTCGCCCACCTGGATCGGCTGGAAGCGGCGCTCGAGCGCGGCGTCCTTCTCCAGGTGCTTGCGGTACTCGTCGAGCGTGGTGGCGCCGATGGTCTGCAGCTCACCGCGGGCCAGCATCGGCTTGAGGATGCTGGCGGCGTCGATCGCGCCCTCGGCGGCACCGGCACCGACGAGGGTGTGGATCTCGTCGATGAACAGGATGATGTCGCCGCGGGTGCGGATCTCCTTGAGCACCTTCTTGAGGCGCTCCTCGAAGTCACCGCGGTAGCGCGACCCGGCGACCAGGGCGCCGAGGTCGAGGGTGTAGAGCTGCTTGTCCTTCAGCGTCTCGGGGACCTCGCCCTTGACGATCGCCTGGGCCAGGCCCTCGACGACGGCGGTCTTGCCGACGCCGGGCTCGCCGATGAGGACGGGGTTGTTCTTGGTCCGCCGCGAGAGGACCTGCATGACGCGCTCGATCTCCTTGGCCCGCCCGATGACCGGGTCGAGCTTGGAGTCGCGCGCGGCCTGCGTCAGGTTGCGGCCGAACTGGTCGAGCACCAGCGACGTCGACGGCGTGCCCTCCGAGGGACCGCCGGCCGAGGCCGGCTCCTTGCCCTGGTAGCCGGAGAGCAGCTGGATGACCTGCTGGCGGACGCGGTTGAGGTCGGCGCCCAGCTTCACGAGGACCTGGGCGGCCACGCCCTCGCCCTCGCGGATCAGGCCGAGCAGGATGTGCTCGGTGCCGATGTAGTTGTGGCCGAGCTGCAGCGCCTCGCGCAGGGACAGCTCGAGCACCTTCTTCGCCCGCGGGGTGAAGGGGATGTGCCCGGACGGGGCCTGCTGGCCCTGGCCGATGATCTCCTCGACCTGCTGGCGGACACCCTCGAGCGAGATGCCGAGCGACTCGAGGGCCTTGGCAGCGACGCCCTCACCCTCGTGGATCAGGCCCAGGAGGATGTGCTCGGTGCCGATGTAGTTGTGGTTGAGCATCCTGGCCTCTTCCTGCGCCAGGACGACCACCCGTCGGGCTCGGTCGGTGAACCGTTCGAACATCTGCTGCTTCTCCTCTGACCGGCTGGTCCGGCACGTCCCTCCCCACGAGCGGGGAGGAGCACCCGACGTCCGTCGGCGCGCTGGGGCACCGGTCGTTCCACTGTAGTCACGGACCACGCCGTCCCGTCGGCGGCGACCGGCGGTGCGGTGGGTGGCTCGCCCGGTCCAACCGATGGTGGCGGGCCGGTGTTCCGGCGGGGTTACGCCGACAGCGGACGGCGCGTCACCCGGGGACGCCGACGGCCCGGCCCCCGCGCGGGGACCGGGCCGTCGGTGACGTGCTGGAACGGCCCCTCGCAGGGGCCCACCCCGAGCGGCGCGAGGGGTGGGAGGGGCCCTCCGTCAGTGGGCGGCCTCGTAGGCCTCGACGACGCTGGCCGGGATGCGGCCGCGGTCGCTGACGTTGTGGCCGTTCTTCCGGGCCCAGTCGCGGATCGCACCGGCCTGCTCGCGGTCCATCCGGCCGCCGCCACCGGTGGCCCGGGACCGGCCGGCACCGGAGGCCCGGCCGCTGCCACGGCCGACCTTGCGGGCGGCCTGCACGTACCGGGAGAAGGCGTTGCGCAGTTCCTCCGCGTTCTTCTCGGACAGGTCGATCTCGTAGTTCGTGCCGTCGAGCGAGAAACTCACCGTCTCGTCCGCGGGGAGGTCCTCGTCGAGGTCGTCACTCAGGATCACCTGGACCTTGCGCGCCATTCCGCTTTCCTCACTCCCTCTCGGCCCCCGTGGCCGGACAATTGCAGCCACCCGGATCCGGGCGACGCGCACATTCCACCACAGAAGTGAGGGGAGGGAGCAATCCCCGACGGTGGGTCGCCCTTTTCGGGGAGGAATTCGGGCGAGCGGAACGGAACCCGTCAGGAAATGGGGCGGACCAAGGGGAACAGGATCGTCTCGCGGATACCGAGGCCGGTGAGCGTCATCATCAGCCGGTCGATGCCCATGCCGACCCCGCCGCTGGGCGGCATCCCGTACTCGAGGGCCTCGAGGAAGTCCTCGTCGAGCACCATGGCCTCGGGGTCGCCGGCCGCGGCCAGCAGCGCCTGCTGGGTGAACCGCTCGCGCTGGACCACCGGGTCGACCAGCTCGGAGTAGCCGGTGCCGCGCTCGATCCCGCCGATGTAGAGGTCCCACTTCTCCGCCAGCCCCGGCGTCGTGCGGTGCGCGCGGGTCAGCGGCGAGGTGTCCACCGGGTAGTCGACGACGAACGTGGGGGCCTGCAGGGAGTCCTGCACCAGCGCCTCGAAGAGCTCCTCGACGACCTTGCCGGGCAGCCAGGCCGGGTCGACGCCGACGTCGTGCCGCTCGGCGAGGGCCCGCAGGTGCTCCACCGGCGTCTCCGGGGTGACCTCCTCGCCCACGGCGTCGCCGACGAGCGAGTACAGCGGCACCTGCGGCCACTCCCCCGACAGGTCGACCTCGGTGCCGTCGTGGTGGCGGGCGGTGTGGTCGCCGAACAGCGCCGCGCAGCACTCCTGGATCAGCTCGCGGGTGGTGCGGGCGACGTCGGAGTAGTCGGCCCAGGCCTCGTAGAACTCGAGCATCGCGAACTCCGGCGAGTGCGAGCTGTCGGCGCCCTCGTTGCGGAAGTTGCGGTTGATCTCGAAGACCTTCTCGAGCCCGCCCACGATGCAGCGCTTGAGGAACAGCTCCGGCGCGATCCGCAGGTACAGGTCGAGGTCGAAGGCGTTCATGTGCGTGCGGAACGGCCGGGCGGCGGCACCGCCGTGCACGGTCTGCAGCATCGGCGTCTCGACCTCGAGGAAACCGCGGCCGGTGAGCCCGGAGCGCAGCGCGGCCATCACCTGCGCGCGCTGCCGGACGGTGCGGCGCGCCTCGTCGCGGACGATGAGGTCCACGTAGCGGCGGCGGACCCGCAGTTCCTCGCTCATCGGCTTGTGCGCCACCGGCAGGGGGCGCAGCGCCTTGGCCGCCATCCGCCAGGAGTCGGCGAACACCGACAGCTCGCCGCGCCGGGACGTCCCGACCTCGCCCTCGACGAAGACGTGGTCGCCGAGGTCGACGTCGGCCTTCCAGGCGTCCAGCGCCTCCTGGCCCACCCGGTCGCGGGAGAGCATGACCTGCAGCTCGGCGTCGCCCTCGCGCAGCGTCGCGAAGCAGAGCTTGCCGGTGTTGCGGCTGAAGATGACCCGGCCGGTGACGCCGACCCGCTCGCCGGTCGTGGTGTCGGGCTCGAGGTCGGGGTGCTTGGCCCGGACGTCGGCCAGCGAGGTGGTGCGCGCCACCGTGACCGGGTAGGGGTCGACGCCGGACTCGCGCAGCCGGTCGAGCTTGGCGCGGCGGACCCGGAGCTGTTCGGGGAGCTCGTCGTCCGGGAGGCCCGGGGGTTCGTCGGTCACGTCGTCCGAGCCTACGGCCGTGCGCCGCGACACCCCGCCGGACTCCCTCCCCAGGGCCCCGTCGGTCGCTACCGTTCCGAGACCGCGACGGTCCGGCGGCGCGGCGGGACCCCGGAGGCATGGGTGGGCAGCATCGTCGGCTGGATCGTCACCGGCATCGCCACGTGGACCGCGGCGGTGTGGCGCAGGACCGCGGACTTCCACCGCCGCGTGTTCACCCCGGCCGACCGCTTCGCCGTCCGCGACCACCAGCTCGAGCGGCTGGCCGCGCTGCGCGGCGCCTGGGGCATCGCGATCCTCACCGTCGCCCAGCTGCAGTGGGGCGGGCTGGGCAGTGTGACCGACCAGGTCTCGCGCATCGTGCTGTCGGTGATGCGCTCCGCGGCGATCGGCGGCGTCGCGATGCTCGTCCCGATGGCGGTGATCCTGTTCCTCACCCCGCCGCCCCTGCGCCGGCAGCAGGCCGCCAACCTCCGGGTGCCGCTGGGCCGGCTGGGCGGGTCGGTGGCCGGCCTCGTGCTGGCCGGCGGGCTCGTCTGGCTGGTCCTCACCCAGGTGCAGCCGAGCGGGCTGATGGCGCTCGTGACCCTCGCCCTCGGCTGGACCGCCCTCGTCGCCGTCTGGGCGACGATCTGGGTGGCCGGCCGGCTGGTCGTCGTCCACTGGTTCTGCGCCGTCGACGGGCACCCGACGCTGCGCGGGCTGACCGAGATCGCGGTGGCGGTCGTCGTCCTCGTCCTGGGCGTCGTCGGCCTCTGGGACCCCGAGGACGCCGGCATGCCGGTCCCGGTGGCCGTCGCGTTCGCCGTCGTCGGGCCGCTGATCAGCGCCGCGCTGGCCACGGTGGAGCTGCGGCGGCTGCGCGCCCGCGGCATCGGCCTGGGCACCGTGCTGCCGGCGAGCCCGGCTCCCGCCTAGCGGCGGCCGCCGGCCTGGGCGCGCTCGAAGGCCAGCCGCAGGCCGTGCACGGTGAGGTCGGGCTCGCGCTCGCCGACGGTGCGGCAGCTGTCGGCCACCAGCGGCGCCAGGCCCCCGGTGGCGACGACGACCGGCGGGTCGCCGAACTGCGCGACCAGCTCGCCGGCGATCCGGCCGACCAGCCCGTCGACCAGGCCGGCGAAGCCGAGGACCAGCCCCGACTGCAGCGCGGCGACGGTGTTCTTGCCGATCGCCTGCGCCGGGACGGTGAGCTCCACCGACCGCAGCTGCGCCGCGCGGGTGGCCAGCGCCTCGAGGCTGACCTCGACACCCGGGGCCAGCGCGCCGCCGAGGAACTGACCCTCCGGGCCGACGGCGTCGACATTGGTGGAGGTGCCGAAGTCGACCACCACGACGGGGCGGCCGCTGCCGTCGGGCGCCCGGCCGAACAGCTCGTGCGCGGCCAGCGCGGTGACCACGCGGTCGGCGCCGACCTCGCGCGGGTTGTCGACGTGCAGCGGGACGCCGGTGCGCACGCCGGGGCCGATGAGCACCACCGGCACCTCGAGCGAGTCCAGCAGCTGCCGCAGCGCGGGCAGCAGCGCCGGCACGGTGGAGCAGGCGGCGACGCCGGTGACCTCGGTGTCGCGCAGCAGCCCGCGCCACAGCATGCGGATCTCGTCGGAGGTGGCCCGCGCGTGCGTCGTCACGCGCCAGCACCCGACCCGCCGGGCCCCGTCGAAGGTGGCCAGCACGGTCTGGCTGTTGCCGACGTCGACGGTGAGCAGCACGCCGGTCAGCTCCGCAGGTCGAGCGCGAGGTCGAGGATCGGCGAGGAGTGGGTGAGCGCGCCGACCGACAGGAAGTCCACGCCGGTCGCGGCGACCTCGCGGGCGACGGCGAGGGTCAGCCCGCCGGTGGCCTCGAGCTCCGCGCGCCCGCCGACCAGCGCCACCACCTCGCGCAGCTGCGCGGGCGGCATGTTGTCCAGCAGCAGGAAGTCCGCGCCGGCCTCGACCGCCTCGACCGCCTGCGCGGGGGTGTCCGCCTCGACCTGCACCGGCACCCGCGGCGCCCGCTCGCGCACGGCGGCGACGGCGGCCGCGACCGAGCCCGCGGCGGCGACGTGGTTGTCCTTCACCATCGCGACGTCGTAGAGGCCCATGCGCTTGTTCGACCCGCCGCCGCAGCGCACCGCGTACTTCTCCAGCGGGCGCAGCCCCGGGGTGGTCTTGCGGGTGTCGAGGACGACGGCGCCGGTGCCCTCGACGGCGTCCACCCAGGCGCGGGTGGCGGTGGCGATGCCGCTGGCCCGGCTGGCGATGTTCAGCGCGCTGCGCTCGGCGGCCAGCAGCGCCCGCACGGGGCCGCGGACGGTCAGCAGCACGTCCCCGCGGGTCACCCGGTCGCCGTCGGCCGCGCCGGCGGTGAGCGTGGCGCCGGGCGCGAGGCGGGTGAACACGCGGGCGGCGACGGGCAGGCCGGCGACGACGCCGTCGGCGCGGGCGACGAGGTCGGCGGTGCCGTACTGCGCCGGGGGCACGGTGGCGGCGCTGGTGACGTCGAGTGCGACGGCCAGGTCCGGCGCGCCGGGCAGGACGGCCCCGCCGGCGAGGTCCTCGGCCAGCGTGCGCTCGACCAGGTCGTCGACCCAGGCCTCGGCCAGCCCGGTGCCCGCCAGCGACCGCGGGTCGGCGGTCACCACGGCGGCACCACGGGGGTCCCCACGGGCCGGCGGGTCAGGCGCAGCCGGCCGTCGTCGTCGAGGCGGACGTCGAGGTGCACCCGCCAGTCCTCCTCGGTGGCGGGGTGGTCCTCGCGCCAGTGGCAGCCGCGGGTCTCCTCCCGGGCGCCGGCGGCGGCGGTGAGGGCGCTCGCGACGGTGAGCAGGTCGGTGGCCTCCCAGCTCGCCACGCCGGGCGCGGCGCCTGGGGCGGCCGCCAGCCCGGCCGCCAGTCCGGCGAGCACGCCGGTGGCCCCGGCCAGCCCGGCGCCCGAGCGCAGCGCCGCGACCCGGGCGGACATCGTCTCGGTGACCGTGCGCCGCCCGGCGGGGTCCAGCAGGCCCGAGGTGCCGGCGGCGGCCGCGCGGGCCGGCGCGGCCGGGGGCAGCGAGCGGGCCAGCTCCGCGCCGATGCGGGCGGCGAACACCAGCCCCTCGAGGAGCGAGTTCGACGCCAGCCGGTTGGCGCCGTGCACCCCGGTGCAGGCCGCCTCGCCGCAGGCGTAGAGCCCGGGGACGGTGGTCCGGCCGGCCAGGTCGGTGACCAGGCCGCCGGAGGCGTAGTGCGCGGCGGGCGTGACCGGCACCAGGTCGGTGACCGGGTCGACCCCGATGGCGCGGCAGCTGGCCACGATGGTCGGGAACCGCTCGGCGAGGCCGGGGACGTGCCGGGCGTCGAGCCACACGTGGTCGACGCCGTCGCGCAGCTGCACGCGGGTGATGGCCTTGGCGACGACGTCGCGCGGCGCGAGCTCGGCCTGCGGGTGGACACCGGCCATGAACCGCTCCCCCGCCCCGTCGCGCAGCACCGCGCCCTCGCCGCGCAGCGCCTCGCTGACCAGCGGCTGCTGCCCGCGGGCGCCCGGGCCGCGGTACAGCGACGTCGGGTGGAACTGCACGAACTCCAGGTCGGTGGCCACCGCGCCGGCGCGCAGGCCCAGGGCCACGCCGTCGCCGGTGGACACCGCGGGGTTCGTCGTCGCGGCGTAGACCTGGCCCATCCCGCCGGTGGCGAGGACGACGGCCCGCGCGCGGACCGCGCCCACGCCGTCCTCGGTGCCCTCGCCGAGGACGTGCAGGGTGACGCCCGCGGCCCGGCCGCCGGCGTCGGTGAGCAGGTCGAGCACCATCGCGTGCTCGACGAGGGTGATGCCGGGGTCGGCGTGCACGGCCTCGCACAGGGCGCGCATGACCTCGGCGCCGGTGGCGTCGCCGCCGGCGTGCACGATCCGGTCGGCGGTGTGCCCGCCCTCGCGGGTGAGCAGCAGGCGGCCCGACGGGTCGCGGTCGAAGCCGGCGCCCCAGCCGATGAGCTGGTGCAGCCGCGCCGGGCCCTCGGTCACCAGGGTGCGCACGGCGTCGGGCTCGCACAGCCCGACGCCGGCGACCTCGGTGTCGCGGGCGTGCGCCTCGGGGCTGTCGGCCGGGTCGAGCACCGCGGCGATGCCGCCCTGCGCCCAGCGGGTCGACCCGTCGTCGACGCGGACCTTGGTGACGACGGCGACCGACAGCCCGGCGGCCCGGGCGTGCAACGCGACGCACAGGCCCGCGACGCCGGAGCCGACGACGCAGACGTCGGCCGACAGCTCCCAGCCGGGCGCGGGGGCGGCCAGCCGGGTGGGCAGGCCGCTGACGGTCGGGGCCGCCAGGGTCACCGGACGGGGACGCCGAGGTCGCTGCGCCGCTGGTCGGCCGCGCCCGGCACCGGGGCCGAGGGGTCCCCGCCCAGCTCGACGACGCGGTTGTCGCCGTCGACGTGCACGACCTTCGGGATGTAGCTCTTGGCCTCGGTCTCGTCCATGAGGCCGTAGCTGATCAGGATCACCAGGTCGCCGGGGTGCACCAGGTGCGCGGCGGCGCCGTTGATGCCGATGACGCCGCTGCCCCGCTCGCCGGGGATGACGTAGGTCTCCAGCCGGGCGCCGTTGGTGACGTCCACGATCGCCACCTGCTCGCCGGGGATGAGGTCGGCGGCGTCGAGCAGGTCCTCGTCGATCGTCACCGAGCCGACGTAGTGCAGGTCGGCCTGCGTCACCGTCGCCCGGTGGATCTTGGACTTGAGCATGGTGCGCATCATCGGGGCTCTCCCAGGGTGACGGGGACGTTGTCGAGGAGTCGGGTGCTGCCGGCGCGGGCGGCCAGCAGGAGGCGGGCGGGGCCGGCCGCGGGGGCCGGGCCCAGGTCGGGGTCGGTGAGCTCGAGGTAGTCGGGCACCAGCTCGGGCGCGCCGGCCAGCACCGCGCGGGCGGCGGCGAGGACGGCCTCGGCGCCGCGCGGGCCGGCGTCCGCCCCGGCACGCAGCGCCCGGTTCAACGTCGCGGCCCGGGCGCGCTCCTCCGGCGCCAGGTAGCGGTTGCGGCTGGACAGCGCCGTGCCGTCGGCCTCGCGGACGGTCGGGACGCCGACCACCTCCAGCGGCAGCGCCAGCTCGCGGACCATCGCCCGGACCAGCGTCAGCTGCTGGTAGTCCTTCTCGCCGAAGAGGGCGAGGTCGGGCCGGGTGAGGCCGAACAGCTTGGCGACGACGGTCAGCACGCCGGCGAAGTGGCCGGGCCGGACCGCGCCCTCGAGGACCGACCCGAGCGGGCCGGGGTCGACGGTGACGCCGAGCGAGCCGGGCGGGTAGACCTCGTCGACCGGCGGGTGGAAGACGACGTCGGCGCCCTCGTCGGTGAGCGCCGCGAGGTCGGCGTCCCAGGTGCGCGGGTAGCGGTCGAGGTCCTCGCCGGGGCCGAACTGGGTCGGGTTGACGAACACCGACACGACGACGCTGCCGGCCCGCTCGCGGGCGGCGCGGACGAGCGTGCGGTGCCCCTCGTGCAGGGCGCCCATGGTCGGGACCAGCGCCACCGGGCCGCGCAGGGAGGCGCGCAGGCGGGCGAGGTCGGCGGCCGTCTCGGCGATGGACGGGGCGGTGGGGCGGGTGGACGACACAGCCGTGGTGCTCGTGGTCATCGCGACCCGGCCGGGTCGGCGGCCTCGTGGAGCAGGTCCAGCAGCGGCGCGCCCTCGTGCCGCTTGAGCCGGCCGGCGGACAGCGCCCGCTCGGTGGTCCGCTGCGCCATGGCGACGTAGGCGGCCACCGACTCGGGGGCCCGGTCGGTGAGCGTCGCGAGGTGGTCGGCCACCGTGCCGACGTCGCCGCGGCTGACCGGGCCGGTGAGCCCGCGGTCGCCGCGGCGCAGGCCGTTGTCCAGCGCGGCGGTGAGCAGCGGGGTGAGCACCCGGGCCGGGGCGTCGACGCCGGCCTGGCGCAGCAGGTCGGCGGCCTCGGCGACGAGGGTGACCAGGTGGTTGGCGCCGGTGACCAGCGCCGCGTGGTAGAGCCGCCGGTCGTCCTCGGCGACGAAGAACGGCTCGCCGCCCATCTCCAGCACCAGGGTCTCGGCGACCGGCCGGTGCTCGGGGCGGCTGGTGACGCCGAACGGGGCGCCGGCGAGCCGGTCGGCGTCCTCGGGGGCGCCGGTGAAGGTCATGGCCGGGTGCAGGGCGAGCGGGAGGACGCCGGCCCGCTCCGCGGGGGCGAGGGCGGCCAGGCCGTGCGCGCCGGAGGTGTGGAAGGCCAGCTGGCCGGCCCGCCAGGTCCCGGTCTCGGCGAGGCCCGCGACCAGGCCGGGCAGCGTGTCGTCGGGGACGGCGAGGACCACGAGGTCGGCGGCGGCGACCACCTCGTCGGCGGGCAGCAGCGGGGTGCCGGGCAGCAGCCGGGCGGCGCGCTCGGCGGAGGCGGTGGAGACGCCGGAGGCGGCGACCACGTCGTGGCCGGCGGCGGCGAGCGCGGCCCCGAGGACGGCGCCGACGCGGCCGGCGCCGATGACGCCGACGCGGAGGCGGGCGGGGGCGCTGTCGGCGGGCTCGAGCCCGGCAGCGCGGGGGGTCCTGCGGGCAGCAGGCATCGGGTCACCTCTCGTTCCAGTCCCTGGCGGGTACCGGACTCGGTGGACGGACCGTCGTCGTTGGCGGCCCGGGTGGTGCGGGTGCGGTGCGGGTCGTGCCGGCGGGCCGTCCGCTGCGACCGGGTGTGTCACGCGGGCGACGCGCCGAAGGCGAGTGTGAGTCGGCCCCGGGGCCCCTGCAACGGAACGGCGGTGTGGGGTGGCTCACGCTCTCCTCGCCGGGGTGGGCGGGGAGCCCGTCCGGGGGCGGTCCTACGGTTGCGGCGGCACCGGCGCCGACGCGGTCGCCGGCGGACACGAGGGAGTGACGTGGGCACGTTCGAGGGACGCACCGCACTGGTCACCGGCGGCAGCCGCGGCATCGGGCTGGCCATCGCCCGCAGCCTGGTCGACCGGGGGGCGCGCGTGGTGCTCACCGCCCGCAAGGCCGAGGCGCTGGAGGAGGCCGTCGCGTCGCTCGGCGGACCCGACGTCGCCGTCGGCGTGGCCGGCAACGCCGGGGACGCCGCACACCGCGCCGAGGCCGTGCGCACCGCGGTCGAGCGGTTCGGCAGCCTCGACCACCTGGTCGGCAACGTCGGGATCAACCCGGTCTACGGCCCGATGGTGGACCTCGACCTCGACGCGTTCCGCAAGATCCTCGACACCAACGTCGTCGGCACGCTCGGCCTGGTGCAGGAGGCCTGGCGGGCGTGGATGTCCGAGCACGGCGGCTCGGTCCTCGTCGTCGCCTCGGTGGCCGGGCTCAAGGCCTCGCCGATGATCGGCGGCTACGGCGTCAGCAAGGCGGGGCTGGTCAACCTGGTCACCCAGCTGGCCGTGGAGCTCGGCCCGAAGGTGACGGTCAACGCGGTCGCCCCGGCGGTGGTGAAGACCCGGTTCGCCGGCGCCCTCTACGAGGGGCGCGAGGAGGAGGCCGCCCGCGCCTACCCGGCCGGCCGGCTGGGCGAGCCCGAGGACGTCGGGGAGGCCGCGGCCTACCTGCTCGGCGCCGGCTGGGTCACCGGGCAGACGCTCGTGCTCGACGGCGGCGCGCTCTCCCGCGGCCCGGCGTAGCCGACGGCCCCTCGGCCCCTCGCGGGCAGGAGGACCCCGTCCTCCTCACCGCTCGCGAGCTCGCGGCGAGCCTCTGGACGGGGCCTGGCGCGAGCCTGCGAGCGGTGGGGGGCGAGGGGTCCTTCGTCAGGCGTCGCGGTATCGGCGGCGCCGGCCGCCGGGGGTGACCCCGCTCTCGGCGAGGATCTGCGCCAGCCGCGCCGCGCCGGCCTCGTCGTCGGCCGGCGGGACCGCGTGGCCGCCGTGCCCCGCGGCGGCGGCGTGCACGGCGGGGCGCTCGAGGGTCAGCTGCTCCTGCGGCGCCGGGGGCAGCAGGTCGGCGGGCAGGTCGGTGCGGCGCCGGCGCGGCACCGGCGGGGGCGTTCCCACGCGCGCGACCGGCTCGGGCTCGGGCTCCGGCGCGGGGAGCGGGGCGGCGACCGTGGCCGGCACCGCGGCACCGGGGCCGTCGGACGGCCCGGGCCAGCCGCCCAGCTCACGGGGGACGGCGGCGTGCCAGGCGGCGGTCGCCGGCTCCAGGGGCTCGCGGCCGGTCCGCACCGACTGGGTGCGCATGACCACCCGCTCGATGTGCATCTCGCCGGCGTGGTGCAACTCGCCCGTGGGGGACAGCTCGCCCGCGGACCGCTCGGTCAGCTCGGCGCGCAGCCGGCCGACGTCGGCGCGCAGGCCGGCCAGCTCGGCCAGGTCGGTCCGCAGGGCGCCGATCGCGGCGACCTCGGCGTGCAGCGCGCCGAGGCCGGCGAGGTCCCCGCGCAGCCCGGCCACCTCGGACCGCAGCCCGTCGAGCTCTCGGCGCATCGACGCCTCGGACTCGCCGCGGACCCGCGCCTCCAGCTGCCGCTCCGACTCGCGGTGCGCGGCCGCCTCGCGGTCGCGCTCGGCCTCGTGGGCCCGGCGCAGCCGCGCCTCGAGGGCGGCGACGTCGGGACCACCCCCGTCCGGCTCCGGACGGCGTCCGGCCGTGAAGGCGGCGCCCAGGCAGGCCCAGGCGACGGCGACCACGGCCACCCGCAGGACCTGGGGGTCGTCGCTGAGGAAGACGACGGCGGTCGCGGCGGTGGCGAGCGCGCACCCGAGCACCTGCCCGGCGACGCGCAGCCGTCCCCCCGTCCGCATGGCCTCAGGGTAACGCTGAGCGAGCCCCCGACTGCGGCACGGAATCGTCCCGTGTGGCGCAGCCGGAGGGCCCGCCCGCTGCCGCTAGCCCTGCGCGAGGGCGGCGTCGGAGCTGAAGACCAGGCCCATCGAGACCTCGCCCTGCTGGATGGCGGCCTTGGTGGCCGGGCCGCCGGCGTCGAACTCGCGGAACTCGGCGAACTGCAGGCCGTAGGTCTCCTCGAGGCCCGGCTGGCAGAACGGCCGGGTCGGGCACTCGGCCGGCCCGCCCAGGACCAGCGACCCGTCGCCGCAGGCGTCGGCGAGCTCCGACAGCGTGGTCACGCCGAGTCGGTCGGCGAACTCCTGGGTCACGGCGAAGGCGTTCTGGTTGGCGGCCTCCGACGGCGTGCCGAAGGTCAGCCCGACCCGGTCGGCCAGCGGCTGCAGCGCGTCGCGGGTGGCCTGGGCGTCGCCGCTGGCGATCGGCGTCGGGTCGGGGCCGTTGACCTGGGTGTTGAGCGCCTCGGTGACGGTGGCCAGGTACTCGGGGAAGACCTGCAGGTCGGTGCCCGAGATCAGCGCCGGCAGGTAGAGGTCGCGGTTGCCCACCTCGCGCACGGTGGCGTCGAAGCCCGCGGCCCGCAGGACCCCGGCGTAGACGTTGGCCAGGACCGTCGACTCGGTGAAGTTGCCGGCGCCCACGATGACCGGCCCGCTGCCCTGCTCGAGGCCCTCGGTCACGCCGCTGTCCTCGACCCACTGCGCCGCGACGTCCTCGGCGCTGCGCCGCTCCAGGTCGACGGCGGCGTTCATGTCGATGAGCTGGTCGGTGGTCAGCGCGGCCGAGACCGCGTCGAGGGCCGGCACCAGCGCCGGGTTGGCCGCGGCGGTGGCCGAGGTCACCGCCGGCACGATGTTGTCCGCGTTCTGCAGCTCCTGGTCGTCCTCGAGGACGACGAGCTGGTCGCCGGCCACCGGGGCGCAGGCGTCGCCGCTGGCGGCCGAGCCGCTCGCGGTCGAGCCGCCGGTGCCCGAGGAGCCCGACTCGCCGCAGGCGGCGGTCAGGAGCAGGCCGGTGAGCAGGAGAGGAGCGAGTGCGCGCTGCCTGCGCATGGTGTTCCGCCTTCTGTGTCCCGTGCGGCGTGCGGCCGCGACGCGTGTCTGGCGGGGGTCGCCCGCGCGCCCATGCAACCCGCGGGTCCCCGCACACCGACACCGCCCCCGCCGATGTGTTGCGCTCTCGTTATCCTCCCGCGATCAGCCGGAGACGCAGGTCACAGCGGCACCCCGCTGGCGGTGGGTTCCGGTACGGCGCCGTCCCGTGAGGCGGGGGTGCGGGCGTGCAGGAACGGCAGCCGGCGCGGGCCCGGGGTGACCGCCCAGGACAGCACCGCGAGGACGAGCTCGGTGAGCAGCGCCAGGCCCGCCACGAGGATCGCGCCGGCGATCATCACGCCGTAGTCCTGCTGGCCGAACCCGAGGTTGATCAGCCGGCCGAGCCCTCCCCCGCCGACGAGCGCGGCCAGGCCCGCCGTCGCCACCACCTGGACCGCCGCCGTGCGGATGCCGGTGGTCACCAGCGGCAGGGCCAGCGGCAGCTCGACCCGGCCGAGCACCTGCGCCCGGCTCATCCCCATCCCGCGGGCGGCCTCCTCCACCTCGGGGTCGACGCCGCGGAAGCCGACGAAGGTGTTGGTGAGGATCGGCGGGACGGCGAACACCGCCAGCGCGATCGTCGTCGCGCGGTTGCCGAAGCCGATGGGGCTGACGGCGAAGAGGGTGAGCAGCGCGAGGGTGGGGACCGCCCGGCTGACGTTGGACAGGACGACGACCAGGCCCGCACCGCGGCGCGCCGTCCCCAGGGCGGCGCCGACCGGCAGCGCCACGACCATCGCCGCCAGCACCGCGACGGCGGAGATGCCCAGGTGCTCCAGCGTCAGGTCGACGATGCCGTCGGGGCGGGTCCAGTTGAACGGGTCGTTGAGGTAGACCAGCGCGCGGGAGAAGTCGTTCACCCGTCCTCCGCGCCGGCGCTCGTCGGCGTCGTGCCCGGCGTTGCTCCGCCCCCGCGTGAGCTCGCGAGCTCGCTCACGTCCGCACCGCCCGCGTCCACGGGGTGAGCGCCCGCTCCGCGCCGGCCAGCAGGACGTCGGCCAGCAGGGCGAGCAGCACGCACCCGACCGCGCCGGTGACGATCTCCGCGCGGTAGAAGTTCGCCGCGAACCCGCCGGTGATCAGCTGCCCGAGCCCGCCGTGGCCGACCAGGACGCCGACCGTCGTCAGTGCGACCGTGGACACCGTGGCGATCCGCAGCCCCGCCATGAACGCCGGCAGGGCCAGCGGCAGGTCCACCCGCCAGAACGTCTGCGCGGCCGACAGCCCCATCCCCCGCGCCGCCTCGCGGACGTCGGCGGGGACGCCCTGCAGGCCGGCGAGGAAGTTCCGCACCAGGATGACCAGCGAGTAGGCGACCAGGCCGATGAGCACGGTGTTCGACGACAGCCCGGTGAAGGGCACCAGCAGCGCGAACATGGCCAGCGACGGGATCGTGTAGACGACGGTGGACAGGCCGAGCACCGGCGCCGACAGGAACCGGCTGCGCCGGGCGAGCACCGCCAGCGGCAGCGCGACGGCCGCGCCGATCACCACCGCCAGCACGGTCAGCCGGACGTGCTCGCCGGTGTAGGACAGGATGGAGTCCCAGTTCTCCGTCACGTAGGACGGGTCGAACCACGGGTTCGGCGCCTCGTCCACCGCGAGCGGCCCCACCGCGGGGTCGCTCACCGCGTCCAGCAGGGGGCGCGCACCCAGGGAGGTCACCCCGTGGACGCTACTGCCGCTGCGGGCCGGGAGAGCACCGCAGAGGAGATCCGGCTCGAGGGGGTCAGCAAGACCTACCCCGACGGCACCGTCGGCGTGGAGCGGCTGGACCTGACCTTCGCCGCGGGCGAGCTGTCGGTCCTGGTCGGCCCGTCCGGCTGCGGCAAGACCACGACGATGAAGATGATCAACCGGGTCATCGAGCCGACGACGGGGCGGATCCTGCTCGGCGGTGAGGACGTCACCCGCGTCGACGCCGACCGGCTGCGCCGCCGGATGGGCTACGTGATCCAGAACGTCGGGCTCTTCCCGCACCGGACCGTGCGGGACAACGTCGCCACCGTGCCGCGGCTGCTGGGCTGGGACAAGCGGCGCACCCGCGCCCGCGTCGACGAGCTGCTGGCCACCGTGGGCCTCGAGCCCGCCGTCCACGGCGGGCGCTACCCGGCCCAGCTCTCCGGCGGCCAGCGGCAGCGGGCCGGCGTGGCCCGGGCGCTGGCGGCCGACCCCGCCGTCCTGCTGATGGACGAGCCGTTCTCCGCGGTGGACCCGGTGGTCCGCGAGCGGCTGCAGACGGAGTTCCTGCGGCTGCAGGAGACGGTGCGCAAGACGATCGTGTTCGTCACCCACGACATCGAGGAGGCCGTCCGCCTCGGCGACCGGATCGCGGTGATGAGCACCCGCGGCCACGTCGAGCAGTTCGCCCCGCCCGCGGAGCTGCTCGGCCGGCCGGCCAACGCCTTCGTCGCCGACTTCGTGGGCGCCGACCGCGGCCTCAAGCGGCTGGCGGTCACCGGCATCGGCCCCGACGACCTGGAGCGGCCGCCGGTCGTGCACGTGGCCGACGGGCTGGCCGACGCCCGCGCGTCGCTGGAGGCCGCCGGCGCCCGCTGGGCGGTCGTCCTGGACGACGACGGCCGGCTGCACGGCTGGCTGTCCGCGGAGCGGGCCACGGGCGCCGGCACGGTGGGGACGGCGGCGCGCCGGATGGAGGCCTGGGTGCCCGCCGACGCGACGCTCAAGACCGCGTTCTCGACGATGCTCCAGCACGAGGCCGGCTGGGTCGCGGTGCTCGACGGCGACGTCTTCCTCGGCGTGCTCACCCCCGACTCGCTGCACGCGGCGCTTCGCCGCTCGGTGGAGGGGACGGCCCCGGAGACCGCCGGGCCGGTGCCCGCCCGGGGCTGAGCGGCCGGGCCGGCTCGCTAGGCCCGGACGCCGTCCCCCGGCCGCCGGTCGTCGCGCTCCTCCGGCGGGATGCGGCAGACCGACTCCAGCCACAGCGCGGCGACGGTCAGCGACACGGCGCACAGGACGCCGACGACCGCGGTGACCGTGTCGCCGCCGGCCGCCTGCAGCCGGGACACCGCCGGGGCCACGTGCAGCAGCACCCCGGCCCAGACACCGACGAACGCCGCGCCGACGAAGGCGCTGGCCTGCGCGAGCACCGCCAGCCGCGCGACCAGCAGCGGCTCGACCCGGCGCACCAGCGGCGCGCCGCGGTCGGCGGGCGGCGCCGCCTCTCCCCCGCGGGCGCTGCGCCGGGCGGCGCGCTCGGCCTCCAGCCGGACGCGCAGCGTGCGGGCGCCGAGCGCCTCGGCGGCGGCGAGCAGCGCCAGCGGCACCGGCAGCCACCAGCGCAGCGGCGGCAGGCTGCCGTAGGTCGCGCGGACCAGCAGCCAGGCGGCCAGCGCCAGCCCGACGGCGACGACGACCAGGTCGCGGCGGTTCACCGGCCTCAATGCAGGTGCTCCCACCGCCCGACCGCGGCCACGTCCTCCGGTGGGAGCGCCGCGACGAGGTCGGCCACCCTCCCGTGCCCCGGCAGCACCGCGGTCGGGTCCAGCGACAGCCACGGGACCAGCACGAACGCCCGCTCGTGCGCCCTCGGGTGCGGCAGCGTGAGGGCCGGGTCGTCGGAGAGGACCGGGGTGCCGTCGTCGGCGGTCACCGTGACGACGTCGACGTCGAGGGTGCGCGCGCCCCACCGCACGTCGCGGGTGCGCCCGGCGGCCTGCTCCAGCTCGTGCGCGCGGGCCAGCCAGCCGGCGGCGTCGCGGTCGCCGCGGACGAACACCACCGCGTTGAGGTAGGGCGGCTGCTCGACCGGCCCCCACGGCGGCGTCTCGTACAGCGTCGAGCGGGCGACCAGGCCGTCGACCCGGAGCGCCTCGACGGCGGTGCGCAGCGCCTTCGCGCGGTCGCCGAGGTTGGCACCGAGCGAGAGCACGGCGCGGCTCACGGCGCACGCTCGCGGCGGATGGTGACGGTGACGTCGTCGAAGGGGACGCCCAGGTCGGCCTCCGGCTTGTGCACGGTGATCTCGGCGGCCTCGACCAGCGGGTCGGCGAGGCAGACGTCGGCCAGCCGCTGGCAGAGGGTCTCGAGCAGGTCCACCGGGTCCCCGGTGAGGACGGCGTGCAGCCGCTGGGCGAGCTCGGCGTAGTCGACCGTCCTGGTCAGGTCGTCGCCGGCCGCGGCGGGTGCGGTGTCGAGCTCCAGGACGGCGTCGACGGAGAAGGTCTGCCCGTTCTCGCGCTCGAAGCCGTGGACGCCGTGGTGGGCGTGCGCGGTCAGGCCCCGGACGGCGATCCGGTCGGGGACGCGGGCGTCAGTCACGGCGGGCCTCCTCGCGGGCGCGCTGGACGGCGGCCACGGTGCGGACGGCGTCGGCCGAGCCCGCGGCGTCGTGCACCCGCACGCCCCAGGCGCCGGCCTCCGCGGCCAGGACGGTCGTGGCCAGGGTGGCGGCGTCGCGTCCCGGCGCCGGGCGCAGTGCGCCGTCGGCACCGGCGAGCAGGCGGCCGAGGAAGGACTTGCGCGAGGCGCCGACCAGCACCGGCAGGCCGAGGGACACCACCTGGGGCAGCGCGGCCAGCAGCGCCCAGTTGTGCGCGGCCTGCTTGGCGAAGCCCAGGCCGGGGTCGAGCACGAGCTGGGCGGCGTCCACGCCCGCCGACAGCGCGGCGTCGACCCGGGTGGTGAGCTCCGCGCAGACCTCGGCGACGACGTCGCCGTAGGTGGCCTGCGCGTACATCTCCCGGCTGTGGCCGCGCCAGTGCATGAGCACCCACGGGACGCCGGCGTCGGCGACGAGCGCGGCCATGCCGTCGTCGGCCAGCCCGCCGCTGATGTCGTTGACCAGCACCGCCCCGGCCTCCAGCGCCGCCTCGGCGACCTCGGTGCGGGTGGTGTCGACGCTGACCCGCACGCCGCCGTCGGTGAGCTCGCGGACCACCGGGACGACGCGGCGGCGCTCCTCGGCGGCGTCCACGCGGTCGGCGCCCGGGCGGGTGGACTCGCCGCCGACGTCGACGTAGTCGGCGCCCGCCGCGGCCATCGCCAGGCCGTGCGCGACCGCGGACGCCGTGTCGGCGAAGCAGCCGCCGTCGGAGAAGGAGTCGGGCGTGACGTTGAGGACGCCCATCACCACGCACCGCCCCGGGTGCAGGAGCTCGGCGCGGCGGCCGGTCACCGGCCCAGGACGAGGCTCATCGCCTCGGCACGGGTGGCCGCGTTGTCCCGGAAGATGCCGCGGACGGCCGAGGTGACCGTCGTCGACCCGGGCTTGCGGATGCCGCGCATGCCCATGCACAGGTGCTCGGCCTCGACGACGACGAGCACGCCGCGCGGCTTGAGGTGCTCGGCCAGCGCGTCGGCGATCTGCCGGGTCATCCGCTCCTGCACCTGCGGGCGGCGGGCGTAGACGTCGACCAGGCGGGCCAGCTTGGACAGCCCGGTCACCCGGCCGTCGTCGCCGGGGATGTAGCCGACGTGCGCGGCGCCGTGGAACGGCACCAGGTGGTGCTCGCAGGTCGAGTACATCGGGATGTCCCGGACCAGGACCATCTCGTCGTGGTCCTCGTCGAAGACGGTGGCGAGCACCTCGCCGGGGTCCTGCCAGAGGCCGGCGAAGGTCTCGGCGTAGGCCCGGGCGACCCGGGCGGGGGTGTCCCGCAGCCCGGGCCGGTCCGGGTCCTCGCCCACCGCGAGCAGCAGCTCGCGGACGGCGGCCTCCGCCCGCGCCGAGTCGACCCGCGAGAAGTCCGGACGGACCTCGTCCTCGGCCTCTTCCGGGATCTCACTCATCTCTGGACGGGCGCGCCGACGTCACCGACCGGGTTGTTGCCGCCCTTGACGAGCCCGTTCCCGACCGCGGTGGCGCCGTGGCCGTTCGCCTGGGCCGCCCGCTCGGCGGGGGTCAGCACCGGCGGCTGGTCCGACGGCGTGCGCTTGCCGAAGCCGTTGTAGGGAGCCAGCGACGGGCGCTTGGTGACCGGCGCGCAGATGCGGGCCATGTCGTCCTTGGAGAGGGTCTCCTTCTCGATCAGCTCGAGGACGAGCTGGTCGAGCACGGCCCGGTACTCCACGAGGATCTCCCACGCCTCGTCGTGGGCGGCCTCGATGAGGGCGCGGACCTCGGCGTCGATGTCGGCGGCGACGGCCTCGGAGTAGTCCGGCCGCGAGCCCATGTCCCGGCCGAGGAACGGCTCGGAGTCGGTGCTGCCGTACTTGACCGCGCCGAGCTTGGCGCTCATGCCGTACTGGGTGACCATCGCGCGGGCCATCGAGGTGGCCTTCTCGATGTCGTTGCCGGCACCGGTGGTCGGCTCGTGGAAGACCAGCTCCTCGGCCGCGCGCCCGCCGAGGGCGTAGGCCAGGGTGTCGATCATCTCCGACCGGGTCTGGGTGTACTTGTCCTCGGTCGGCAGGACGAGCGTGTGCCCGAGTGAGCGGCCGCGCGGCAGGATCGTCACCTTGTGCACGGGGTCCAGGTTGGGCAGCGCGTGCGCCACGAGGGCGTGCCCGCCCTCGTGGTAGGCGGTGACCTTCTTCTCCTTCTCGCTCATCGCCCGCGTCTTGCGCTCGGGGCCGGCGATGACGCGGTCGATCGCCTCCTCGACGGTGGCGTCGGTGACGACCGAGTTGCCCTGGCGGGCGGTGAGCAGCGCGGCCTCGTTGAGCACGTTGGCCAGGTCCGCGCCGGTGAAGCCGGGGGTGCGGCGGGCGACGGTCTCGAGGTCGACGTCGGGGGCGAGCGGCTTGCCCTTGGCGTGCACCTCGAGGATCCGCTTGCGGCCCTCGAGGTCGGGCCGGTCGACGGCGATCTGCCGGTCGAAGCGGCCCGGGCGCAGCAGCGCGGGGTCGAGGATGTCCGGCCGGTTGGTGGCGGCGATCATGATGACGCCGCCCTTGACGTCGAAGCCGTCCATCTCGACGAGCATCTGGTTGAGCGTCTGCTCGCGCTCGTCGTGGCCGCCGCCCATGCCGGCGCCGCGGTGCCGGCCGACGGCGTCGATCTCGTCGACGAAGATGATCGCCGGCGCGTTCTGCTTGGCCTGCTCGAACAGGTCGCGGACCCGGCTGGCGCCGACGCCGACGAACATCTCGACGAAGTCCGACCCGGAGATCGAGAAGAACGGCACGCCGGCCTCGCCGGCCACCGCGCGGGCGAGCAGCGTCTTGCCGGTGCCGGGCGGGCCGAACAGCAGCACGCCCTTGGGGATCTTGGCGCCGACGGCCTGGAACTTGACCGGGTTGGCCAGGAAGTCCTTGATCTCCTGCAGTTCCTCGATGGCCTCGTCGGCGCCGGCGACGTCGGCGAACGTCGTCTTCGGCATGTCCTTGCTGACGGTCTTGGCCTTGGACTTGCCGAAGGCCATGACGCCGCGGCCGCCGCCCTGCATGGAGTTGAACAGCCAGAACAGCAGCAGCAGGAGGATGAGGAAGGGCAGGAAGCTGATCAGGACGCTGACGAAGACGTTGTCCTGCGTGACGTTCGTGGTGAAGTCGACGCCGTCACCGGTGCGCTGGCCGTTCGCGTCGATCCCGGAGACCAGGGCGAAGACGTCGTCGGAGGCCCCGATCGGGTACGACGCGCTGATCTGGTCGTTGCCCTCGTAGGGACGGCTCAGGTCGAGGTCGAGGGTCTGTTCCTTGTCGTTGATCGTGACCGACTCGACGTTGCCGTCCTCGATCTGCTGCAGCGCGACCGAGGTGTTGACCTGCTCGTAGCTGGAGCCGCCGCCGAGGAAGGTGGACAGCCCGAGGGCCACCAGGACGACGAGGACGACCCAGAACCACACGGAGCGGAAGATCTTCTTGCGTTCCATACACCGATGCCGGGCGGCCGGGGGGCTCCGGCCTGGCCCGTCGACCCTCCTGATCGCGTCCGGTGACGCTCCGCGCGACCCGGGCGGGCACCCTGGCGCTCGGTCCAGCGTCGTTGCGGTCGACGGTACACCGGGGAGGCTGCACGTCCCCTGTGTGCGAGCTGCCCGGGTGCTGGGCTCTCCCCCGTGCTGGGGACCCCGCTAGCTCGCGTAGACCTCGGGCTTGAGCGTCCCGATGTAGGGCAGGTCGCGGTAGCGCTCCGCGTAGTCGAGGCCGTAGCCGACGACGAACTCGTTGGGGATGTCGAACCCGACGTAGCGCACCGGCACCTCGACCTTGATCGCGTCGGGCTTGCGCAGCAACGCGCACACCTCCAGGGAGGCGGGCCGGCGGCTGCCGAGGTTCTTGAGCAGCCAGGACAGGGTCAGCCCGGAGTCGATGATGTCCTCGAGGACGAGCACGTCCATGCCGGAGATGTCCCGGTCGAGGTCCTTGAGGATGCGCACGACCCCCGAGGAGCTGGTGGAGCTGCCGTAGGAGGAGACGGCCATGAACTCCATCTGGGTGGGCAGCCGCAGCGCCCGGGCGAAGTCGCTCATGAACAGCACCGCGCCCTTGAGGACGCCGACGAGCAGGACCTCCCGGCCCTCGTAGTCCCGCGCGATCTGGTCGGCCAGCTCGGTGATCTTGTCCTGGATCTGCTGCTCGGACAGCAGCACGTGGTCGATGTCGGGGCCGTAGCCGTGGTCGGGCCCCAGCACGACAGGGGTCGACGCGGTCTCGCTCACGGGGCCTGCTCCTCGGGGTCGGGGGCGGTTCCGGCCCTCCCGCCCCGGGAGCCGGCGGGCCGCAGCACCAGCCTGCCAGACGTCCGGAGCGCCTCCGCACCGCCCGGGAGGGCCACCGGTCCCTGCCCGCGCCACCCGGTGAGCAGCGCGTCGACGGCGGCCAGGTGCACCGCCTGCAGGTCGCCGACCCCCGCCCCGCGCAGCCAGCCGCGCAGCACCCGGCGGCGCAGCGCGGCCGGCAGCGGCGCCAGGTCCGCGACCGGCAGGCCGTCCGGGCCGGCGAGCCGGGCGAGGTGGCCGTCGGCCAGCGCGTCGAGGGCGTCGAGGTCCTCCCGCAGCAGGTCCGCCGTCCGGGCCAGGGCCGGCGCGACGCCGCCGCCGAGCACGTCCTCGAGCAGCGGCAGCACCTCGGCGCGCAGCCGCGCGCGGCGGTAGGCGGGGTCGGTGTTCCACGGGTCGTCCCACACCGGCAGGCCCAGGGCCGCGCAGGCGGCCCGGGTGGTGGCCCGGCGGACGCCGAGCAGGGGCCGCCAGAACGGCGGGCGCTCGGCCACCATCCCGGCCACCGAGCGCGGGCCCGAGCCGCGGCCTAGCCCGAGCAGCACGGTCTCGGCCTGGTCGTCGAGGGTGTGGCCGAGGGCGATGCGCGCGCCGCGCTCCCGCGCGCACCCGGTCAGGGCCGCGTACCGGGCGGCGCGGGCCGCGGCCTCGGGGCCGCCCGCGGCGCCCACCTCGACCGGGACGACCAGCACCGGGTCCAGCCCCGTCCCGCGCAGCAGGTCGGCGGTGTCCCGCGCGCGCTGCGCCGACCCCGGCTGCAGACCGTGGTCGACGGTCACCGCGCCCGCGGGCACCCCGGCGCGCGGGGCCTCGAAGGCGACCGCGGCGGCCAGCGCGAGGGAGTCCGCTCCCCCGCTGACGGCGACCAGCACCGGCTGCCCGGACGCCCGCAGGCCCGGCCGGACGGCGCTGCGGACCTGCGCGACCGGGACCGGCGGGCCGCTCACCGCGCCCCGGGGGTCAGGCGGTCACGGCCGGGCGGCCGTGCACCCGCTCGACCCACCGGGCGGGGTCGGTGAGCTCCTCGACGAGCGGCAGGGTCTCCGGCCCGGTCCACACCCGGTTGAAGCCCTCCATGCCGACGAGGTCCACGACGCCGCCGACGAAGGTCCGCCCGTCGGCGTACTGCTTCATCTTCTGCTCCAGGCCCAGCAGCCGGCGCAGCACGCGGTCGAACGGGCCGCGGCCCTTGCGGCGCTGCGCGAAGCGCTTGCGCAGCGTCCGGACCGAGGGCACGACGTCGGGGCCGACGCCGTCCATGACGAACTCGGCGTGCCCCTCGACCAGGCTCATCACCGCGGTGACCCGGTCGAGGACGGCGCGCTGCTCGGGGTCGCGCACCAGCGCCATCAGCCCCTGGGAGCCCTCGTCGCCGTCCCCGCCGCGGACGGCGTCGGCGATCCCGCGGACGAGGTCGGACATCCGGTCGCGCAGCGCGTCGGGGCTGAGGTCGGTGGCCTCGACGAACTCGGCGATCTGTGCCTCGAGGTGGTCGCGCAGCCACGGGAAGGCGGTGAACTGCAGCTGGTGGGTGACCTCGTGCAGGCACACCCACATGCGGAAGTCGGTCGGGTCCACGCCCAGCTTGCGCTCGGCGTCGACGACGTTCGGCGCCACCAGCAGCAGCCGCCCCCCGGTGCCGAACACCTCGTACTGGCCGAGGACGCGGGAGGACAGGAACGCCAGCAGCCCCCCGGCCTGGACGCCGGTGGCGCGCGAGCCGATCGCGGTGGCCAGCGGCCCGGGCCGGCTCTCCGAGCGCTCGGTGAGCGCGGTGACCAGCGGGTCCAGCAGGGCCGCCATGCCGGTGGTGTTGGCGTCGATCCAGCCGGGCCGGTCGACGACGGCGACCTCCGGCACGGGGCCGCCCGCGACCGGGTGCAGCCCGGTCAGGCCCTCGACGTGGGCCACGGCGGCCGCGGCGGCCTCGTGCAGCTCGCGGACGACGGCGCCGGCCTCCTCCCGCGTGGTCGCGGGCCCGGGCCCGGCCAGCCGGCGGGCGGTGCGCCCGGCGAGCTCCCAGTCGACCAGTGCGCTGCTCGTCATCACCTCACCGTACGCGGGGAGGCCGGGCGTCGGCCCCGTTCAGCGGCACCCGCAGGAGGCGAGCGCCGCGGCCACCGCGTCCAGCGCCGCCTCCTCGGGCCCGCCGCCGCCGGTGGTGCCGTTGGCCACCAGCGCGTAGGCCAGCAGCCGGCCGTCGGCGGTGACCACCGTGCCGGCCAGGGCGTGCACGCCGAGCAGCGTGCCGGTCTTGCCGCGCACCGCGCCGGGGGCGGTGGCCGGGTCGGCGTCACCGCGGTCGGCGAGCGTGCCGTCGTAGCCGGCCACGGCCAGCCCGGAGACGACCGCCGAGGCGCCGGGCAGCGAGCCGTCGGCGGCGCCGGTGACCACGTCGGCGAGCAGGTCGGGGGTGACCAGGTCCAGCCGGGACAGCCCGCTGCCGTCGTACAGCTCGACGTCGGTGGTGTCGAGGCCGGCGTCGGCCAGCGCCCCGGTGACCGCCTCCGCCGAGCCCTCGAAGGTGGGCGGCAGGCCGCGGGCCAGGGCGACGTGGCGGGCCAGGGAGTCGGCCAGCAGGTTGTCCGACTGCGACAGCGCCTGCTCGACCAGCCGGGCGACCGGCGCCGAGCGGACGCTGCCCAGCGTCGTGGCGCCGTCGGGGGCCTCGCCGAGCTCGACGGCCGCGTCGGGGACGCCGAGCGCCTCGGCCAGCGCCCGCCCGGCGTCGGTGCCCGGCTGGCCGCTGCGGGCGTTCTCCCCCGGGGCCACCCGTGCGCCGTCCACCGCGGCCGCGGTGACCGGGGCGGCGTAGCCGGAGGGCGCGTCCTCCGGTCCCCAGCCCTCCGCGGTCAGCGGCCCCTCGAACAGCGAGGTGTCGACGACGACCCGGCTCACGGTCGTGCCCGGCGGCAGCGCGGCCAGCACCTGGGCCGCGAGGTCGGCGACGGTGGCGGCGCCCGGGTAGGTGAGCGAGGGGCTGGTCGTGGACAGGGTCGGGTCGCCGCCGCCGACGAGGACGACCTCGTCCGGGGCCGCCCCGGCCACGACCGTCGTCTCGAGCGTGTCGTCGGGGTCCAGGGCGGTCAGCGCCGCGACGGCGGTGAGCAGCTTGGCGGTCGAGGCCGGGGTGACCGGGTCGCCCGCACCCTGGTCGACCAGCGTCTCCCCCGAGGCGACGTCGATCACCTCGGCGTTCACCCCGCGGGCCAGCGCCGGGACCGCCAGCAGCGGGCCCAGCTCGGCGGCGAGCACGTCGGGGTCGGGGGCCGGCGCGTCGGAGGGGAGCGCGGCGAGCACGGGCGCGGGGTCGCCGACGTCGGGCAGCACCGCGGCGGGACCGGCGGCGGCGTCCGGGGCGTCGTCCCTGGTCAGGAACAGCACCCCGCCGGCGACCAGCGCGGCCACCAGCAGCACCGCCAGGGCGCTGACCAGCAGGCGCCGGCGCAGCCGCCGGTAGCTCGGCGTGACCGTCGTCGGACCGCTCGGCGCGATGGTGCCCACCCCCCGTACGAGACCCCGGGGCGGACCTGCGCCGGTGGGCCTGATACCGGTGGGCCACACTACGTGCCGTGCAGTTCGACGTGACGATCGAGATCCCCAAGGGCCAGCGCAACAAGTACGAGCTGGACCACGCCACCGGACGCATCCGGCTCGACCGGATGCTGTTCACCTCCACGCGGTACCCGGCCGACTACGGGTACATCGAGAACACCCTGGGTCAGGACGGCGACCCGCTCGACGCCCTCGTGCTGCTCGAGGAGCCGACCTTCCCCGGGTGCCTCATCACCTGCCGGGCCATCGGCATGTTCCGGATGACCGACGAGAAGGGCGGGGACGACAAGGTCCTCACCGTCCCGGCCACCGACCCGCGCATGGCCCACCTGCAGGACATCACCGACGTCTCGGAGTTCGACCGGCTGGAGATCCAGCACTTCTTCGAGACCTACAAGGACCTCGAGCCGGGCAAGTCGGTCGAGGGCGCCGAGTGGGTCGGCCGGGCCGAGGCCCAGGCCGAGATCGACGCCTCCATCAAGCGGGCCCAGGAGGCCGGCGGCCACTGACCGCCGCCCCCCTGGCCGTCCACCGGCCCTCCGAGCGCACGACGGACGACGCACGGCGGTGCACCCCCACGCGGGGTGCACCGCCGTCGTCGTGCCGGCGCCGGGTGTCGTGCAGGACGGCTCAGCGCCTCGTGTCGTGCAGGACGACTCAGCGCCTCGTGTCGTGCAGGACGACTCAGCGCCTCGTGTCGTGCAGGACGACGGTCAGGAACCCCAGCTCGCCGCGGTAGCCCTCCAGCCACTGCCGCCGGTGCGTGCGGGCGGCCTCCAGGGCCGCGGCGCGGTCCTCCCCGGTCGCCTCGGTCAGCGCCCACTCGGTGACCGCGCCGGTCCAGCACCACTCGTACTCGTCCCACTCGGCGAGCGTGGACAGGTGGCCGTAGCCGGGCTCGAAGCCGGCCCGGGTCGCCTCGGCCAGCAGCCCGGGCAGGTCCGGCAGCTCGCCGGGCTCGGCGCCGAGGCCGGCCAGCGCCGCCTCGCCGGGCCCGGCCTCCCAGAAGCCGTCGCCGAACAGCACCCGGCCGCCGGGGCGCAGGTGGCCGCGCACCGCGTCGAGGGTCCCGGCCGGCCCGCCGAAGACGTGCGCGGCGCCAATGCAGACGACGACGTCGAACCGCCCACCGCGCCAGGCCGCCGCGTCGGCCTCCACGAGGTCGACCCGGCCGACCAGGCCGCCGAGCGCGGCGCGGTCCCGGGCGGCGTCCAGGGCGGGGGCGGAGGTGTCCACGCCGACGCCGACGACGCCGGGGTGGGCGGCCACCAGCGGCAGCAGCCAGGCGCCGGAGCCGCATCCGAGGTCGAGCACCCGGCCGCCCTCGGGTGGGGCCAGCCGCGCGACCAGCCGGGCGAGGGCGTCGTCGGAGACGGGGGCCGCGACCGGGTGCCAGCGGTGGGCGACGGCGCTGAGGAAGGCTCTGTCCACGCCGGCAGTCTGGCGCAGCGCGCCGGGGTCAGATGAGGCCGCGGGAGCGCAGGTCGCGCAGCTCGGCGAACACCCGCCGGCGGATGAGGTCCTCGCGCTTCTCCCCCAGGCCCACGAAGCGCAGTGACAGCTCCGTGCGCTCGTCCTCGCGCGGGTGACGCCGGACGACCTCGGCCTTGGCCGACACCCGGGTGCCGTCCAGGTCCACGGTCACCGGGAGGACCGCGCCGACCTCCAGCGCCGCGCCCACCTCCCGCCTGCCGCCGAGGATGCAGCGCATGCCGCCCTCGCTGAGGTCCACGCTGGTCCCCGACAGGAGCACGTCACCGCTGCCCAGCTCGACGGGGACCGACAGCGGGCTGCGGACCGCGGCCCGCCGCTGACCGCGCGAGGCGGGGCCGACGACCCGCAGCCGCCAGGTCGGCGCGTCGCCGGTGCGGACCTCGACCAGCTCCACCGGCAGGGAGCGCAGCTCCTCGGGCCCCCGCCAGATGAGCTCCATGCGCTCGCCCACGTCGAGGCGGACGCGGCGCCGCGAGGCGTCCTCACCGACGCTGACGACGAGCTCGCCGCCCGTCGCCTCCTCGACGAAGCTGGTCAGCACGTCGTCCCGGCTGACCGCCTTCACGTCGAGCACGGCCCTGTCCTCGGGGTAGTCGACTCCCGGCGTCCCCATCGTCGCTCTCCTCGCTCACCTGGTCACCCACGTGACGCCGTCGGACCACCCGGCACGCGGCGGCTCCTCGCGGTCACGTTCCCCACTCCCATCGGCAGCGAGGGCACGGGACTCCAGTCGGGCGCGCCTCCTGCGGGTCCCCCCACCCCCGCCGGGTGAGGTGCCGGCGGGGCACGCCGACGGCCTCAGCCGGAGACGGGCACCCGCGGCCGCGGCACGTCGGCCGGCAGGACGGGGCCCGCGTGCAGCCGCTCCGCGAGCTCCCCGGCCGGGGCGGGCCGGCCGACCAGGTACCCCTGCACCCGGTCGCACCCGAGGGCGGTGAGCCGGCGGACCTGCTCGGCGGTCTCGACCCCCTCGGCGACCACGCGCAACCCGAGACCACGGCCCAGGCCGACGACCCCGGCCACGACCGGGCCGTCGCCGTCGGTCATCCCCGCCGTGAAGGAGCGGTCGATCTTGACCTCGGTCACCGGGAGCCGGCGCAGCTGCGTCAGGGAGGACCACCCGGTGCCGAAGTCGTCGACGGACACGCCGACGCCGAGCCCGCGCAGGCGCGCGAGGTGCCCGTTGCGCACCGCGGCCTCCGACAGCACCTGGCTCTCGGTGACCTCCACCGTCAGCGCCCGGCACGGCAGCCCGGTCTCCAACAGGACCGCCTCGACCAGGTCGGCGAAGTCGGGGGCGGCGAGCTGGAGCGGGGACACGTTGACGGCCACGTCCAGGTCGAGCCCCTCGCGCCGCCACCGCGCGACCGTGGCGCAGGCCTCGCGGAGGACGTGCGCGCCGAGGTCCCCGATCAGGCCGCCGGCCTCGGCGAGGGGGACGAACACGTCCGGGGGGACGGCGCCGAGCTCGGGGTGACGCCACCGGACCAGCGCCTCCACGGCCGCCACCCGCCCGCTGACCAGGTCGACCTGCGGCTGGTAGTGGACCTCGATCTCCCCGCGCGCCAGGGCGCCGTGCAGGTCGGTCTCCAGCCGCAGCTCGTGCGCCGAGGCGGTCCGCGTGCTGCGGCCGCCGTGCAGCCGGGCCTTGGCCCGCTGCAGGTCCTCGGCGGCCCGGGCGACGAGGTCCCGGGCCGACACCGCGGGCGCGTCCGGGGTGTCCGTCGCCGCCGCGCCGGTCACGAGGTCGACGAAGACGTCCTCGCCGGCCACGGTCACCGGGGTCGTGCAGGCCGCGGCGACCCGGTCCCCGAGTGCCGCGAGCCCCGTGGCCGCGACACCCGGGAGGGCGACGACGAACTGGTCACCGCTGTACCGGGCCAGCACGTCCCCCTCGCGCAACACCGACCGCAGCCGGTCGGCGACCTGCCGCAGGACCTCGTCGCCGGCCTCGTGACCGAGGCTCTCGTTGACCCTGCTCAGCCGGCTGACGTCGCAGAACAGCACCGCACAGTCGGTGGACCCGTCGTCGCGCGCCACGAGCTGCCGCAGGTGCGCCTCGAACGTCTCGCGGTTCGGCAGCCCGGTGAGGGCGTCGTGCGCGGCCCGCCACTCGACCTCCCCCGCCAGCCGGCTGTTCTCCAACGCCACGCCGGCGATGCCGGCCAGGCCCCACAGGCGCTCGACGAGCGGCTCGCCGAGCACGGCGGGCGGCTCCCGGTGCACCCAGTGCGCCAGCACGACGCCGACGAACCGCTTCCCGACGGCGATCGGCACACCGGCCATGGCGCGCACACCGAACTCCTCCAGGACGCCGCGCGCCCAGGATGAGCCCGAGGCGTCGACGAGCATCGGCCGGCCGTGCCGGACGATCTCGCACAGCTCCGGGCTCTGCGAGGTGTCGGTCGCGTAGCGGGCGATGCGGTCGGCCAGCTCGCCGCTCCAGCCGCTGGCCCCCGCGACCCGGACCGACTCCCCGCCGGACTCCCACAGGGCGACCGCCGAGCGGTCGGCCGAGGAGAGCACCGGCACCGCCTCGGCGACCGCCTGGGCGATCCGCTGCACCGACGGCTGGCCGGCGAGGGACCTCGCCACGGTGAGCAGCAGGCGGGCGGTCTCCTCGTGCTCCCGGGCCTCGGCGAGCAGTGCCGACGTCCGCAGACCCACGGCGGCGTGCCGGGCGAAGGCGGCCAGCACCGCCTCGTCCTCGGGGAAGAACGCCTGCCCCGGCCACAGGACGGCGGCGAGGACGCCGTGGGTCCGGTCGGCCGTGGCCACCGGCACGGCCAGCACCTCCGCGTCCCCCACCCGCTGGAGACCGGGCTGCAGGACGGTGTCGCCGAGGTGGTCCGCGACCTGCGAGCCGAGACCCCGGGCCCGGACGTGCCGGGTCCCGTCCGGCAGGCGGACGTCGAGCAGGTGGCCGGGGGCGTGCAGCGCCCGGTCCGCGCGGGACGTGATGCGGTCCAGGGTCTGCTCGAGGTCGGCACCGCAGACCAGGTCACCGACCGCGTCCTGCAGGATCGCCAGCCGCTCGTCGGACAGCAGCGCCGCGTCCAGGTCGGTCCGGGCCGCGGGCCGCCGGCGCCACGGTCTCCGCGAGGTCCTGCGCCGCGGCACCCAGCTCACCTCGTAGACGCACTCGGGGGCGCCGTCGACCTGGCAGGTCTCGTGCCGCACCTCCGCCGCGGGGAGCCCGAAGACGACGGTCACCTGCCGGAGCATCCCGGCGTTGTAGTCGCAGTCGACCCGGTTCGGGACGTTCGGCGGCAGGACCCGCCACCCCACGCGGGCGGCGCCGGGGTCCGCGCCGAGGCAGCGGAAGACCGTGGCGGTGTCCAGCCGGGTCGACACCCGCGACACCGAGCGCAGCACGGCCTCCGGCGAGCCCAGGGCCCGGACCACCGCCCGGAACGGCGCGAGCGCCTCGTCCTGCAGTGCGGCCTCCCCGAGGCGCAACCCGATCCGCGGGTCGCCGAGCTCGGTGGCCACCGCGTCCAGGAGCGCCGACTTGACCGCGTAGGGCACCCGGCCGTGCAGGCCCTCGAGCTCCGCCCGGCGGTCGCCCAGCCCGGACCGTGCCAGCACCCGGTCGGCCGAGCCGTCACCGCCGAGGTCGGCGGCCAGCCGCAGGACCAGTCGTGTGGTGAGTGTGGACGTGCCGGCGTCGTGGTGCATGGATCCCCCCTCCGGCGCCCTGTGGTCCCGGGCACCGACCGGGAGAGGTATCGACCGCTCCTGTTCCCCTTTTCAGTCCGCGGCTCCCGGTCCCCCCTCGAAGGAGAGGGGCCGGGGAGCTCCCCGTCAGGCGCCGACGTAGGCCGCGAGGTGCTCGCCGGTGAGGGTGGAGCGGGCGGCGACGAGGTCGGCGGGCGTGCCCTCGAAGACGACCCGGCCGCCGTCGTGGCCGGCCCCGGGACCCAGGTCGACGATCCAGTCGGCGTGCGCCATGACCGCCTGGTGGTGCTCGATGACGACCACCGACCGGCCGGAGTCGACGAGCCGGTCGAGGAGGGCGAGCAGGTTCTCGACGTCGGCGAGGTGCAGGCCGGTGGTCGGCTCGTCGAGCACGTAGACGGCCCCCTCGTCGGCCATCTGGGCGGCCAGCTTGAGCCGCTGCCGCTCGCCGCCGGACAGCGTGGTGAGCGGCTGGCCCAGGGTGAGGTAGCCGAGCCCGACGTCGGCGAGCCGGTCGAGGACCCTCGCCGCGGCGGGCGTGCGGGCCTCGCCGGACTCGAAGAACTCCCGGGCCTCGGCGACCGGCATCGCCAGCACCTCGCTGATGTCCTTGCCGCCGAGGTGGTACTCGAGCACCGAGGCGTCGAACCGCCGGCCCTCGCACTGCTCGCAGGGGGTGGCGACGCCGGCCATCATCCCGAGGTCGGTGTAGACGACGCCCGCACCGTTGCAGGTGGGGCAGGCGCCCTCGGAGTTGGCGCTGAACAGCGCCGGCTTGACGCCGTTGGCCTTGGCGAACGCCTTGCGGATGGGCTCCAGCAGCCCGGTGTAGGTGGCCGGGTTGCTCCGCCGCGAGCCGCGGATCGCGGTCTGGTCGACGGTCACCACGCCCTGCCGGCCCGCCACCGACCCGTGGACCAGCGAGCTCTTGCCCGACCCGGCCACCCCGGTGACGACGACGAGCACGCCGAGCGGGATGTCGACGTCGACGCCCTGCAGGTTGTGCGTGCGGGCGCCGCGGACCTCGAGCGCACCGGTCGGCGTGCGCACCGACGTCTTGAGCGAGGCCCGGTCGTCCAGGTGCCGCCCGGTCAGCGTGCCGCTGGCCCGCAGTCCCTCGACGGTGCCCTCGAACACCACCTCGCCGCCGGCGGTGCCGGCCCCGGGGCCGAGGTCGACGACGTGGTCGGCGATCGCGATCGCCTCCGGCTTGTGCTCGACGACGAGCACGGTGTTGCCCTTGTCCCGCAGCTGCCGCAGCAGGTCGTTCATCCGCTGGATGTCGTGCGGGTGCAGGCCGACGGTCGGCTCGTCGAAGACGTAGGTGACGTCGGTGAGGGCGGAGCCGAGGTGCCGGATCATCTTGGTGCGCTGGGCCTCGCCGCCGGACAGCGTGCCCGAGGGGCGGTCGAGGGAGAGGTAGCCCAGCCCGATCTCGACGAAGGAGTCCAGCGTCTCCCGCAGCGCCGTGAGCAGCGGGGCCACCGAGGGCTCGTCGAGGTCGCGGACCCACTCGGCGAGGTCGCTGATCTGCATCGCGCAGAGGTCGGCGATGCTGGCCCCGCGGATCCTCGAGGACCGGGCGGCCTCGCTGAGCCGGGAGCCGCCGCACTCGGGGCAGGTCGTGAAGGTGATCGCCCGCTCGACGAAGGCGCGGACGTGCGGCTGCATCGCGTCGACGTCCTTGGACAGCATCGACTTCTGGATCCTGGGGACGAGGCCCTCGTAGGTGAGGTTGATCCCCTCGACCTTGATCTTGGTCGGCGCGCTGTACAGGAGCGTGTCCAGCTCCCGCTCCGTGAACTGCGCGATCGGCTTGTCCATGGGCAGCCCGGCGCCGGCGAAGATGCGCCCGTACCAGCCGTCCATGCTGTAGCCGGGGACGGTCAGCGCGCCCTCCTCGAGCGACTTGCGCTCGTCGTAGAGGGCGGACAGGTCGATGTCGTTGACCCGGCCCATGCCCTCGCAGCGCGGGCACATGCCGCCGGTGATGCTGAACTCCCGGCGCTCCTTGACCTCGCGGCCGCCCCGCTCGACCTTCACCGCGCCGGCGCCGCTGATCGAGGCGACGTTGAAGGAGAACGCCTGGGGCCCGCCGACGTGCGGCTGCCCGAGCCGGCTGAACAGGATGCGCAGCATCGCGTTGGCGTCGGTGGCGGTGCCGACCGTGGAGCGCGGGTTGGCGCCCATCCGCTCCTGGTCGACGATGATCGCCGTCGTCAGGCCGTCGAGGACGTCGACGTCGGGGCGGGCCAGCGTGGGCATGAAGCCCTGCACGAAGGCGCTGTAGGTCTCGTTGATCAGCCGCTGGGACTCCGCGGCGATCGTGCCGAACACCAGCGAGCTCTTGCCCGAGCCGGAGACGCCGGTGAACACCGTGAGCCGGCGCTTGGGGAGCTCGACGCTGACGTCCTTGAGGTTGTTCTCCCGCGCGCCGTGCACGCGGATGCGGTCGTGGGAGTCGGCCGCGTGCGACCCGGACGCCTGCCGGCCGGTGCTGGTGGCGGTGCTCATCGTCTCTCCATCCGGTGGGCGCCGCCGTCGTCGGCGCGTTCGCTGTCTACCTGGTGGGGGTGACGGCCGGCACGGGGCGACGCCCGTCCGGCCGGCCCCGGGCGGGCGTCGTGCTCTCGGGACGGCGGGCGGCTCAGCCGGCCTCCTGGACGCGGACGAGGTTGCCCGCGGGGTCCCGGACGGCGAAGTCGCGGACGCCGTAGGGCTGTTCGGCCGGCTCCTGGACGACCTCGGCGTCGCCGGCCTGCAGCCGCTCGAAGGCGCCGTCGAGGTCCTTCGTGGCCAGGACGATGGAGGCGTAGGTGCCCTTGGCCATCATCTCGGTGATGGTGCGGCGCTCGTCGTCGGTGACGCCGGGGTCGGCCGCCGGCGGGTGCAGGACGATCGAGGTCGCGGGCTGGCCGGGCGGGCCCACGGTCAGCCAGCGCATCCCGCCGTACCCGACGTCGTTGCGGAGCTCGAAGCCCAGGGTGTCGCGGTAGAAGGCCAGCGAGGCCTCCGGGTCGTCGTGCGGGAGGAAGGTGTAGTGGATGGTGAGCTCCATGGCGGTCACGCTAGGGACGGCGTCCCCACCGGGGCTTCTCGATTCCTGACCGGTCGGGTGACCTGCTTGGCGACGCACGCCGGGATGCCGGCGGTGGACCCGGCCGCGAGGCGCCGGTAGGTGCTCGGCGGCATGCCGACCAGCTCGGTGAAGCGGGTGCTGAACGTGCCCAGCGACGAGCAGCCGACGGCGAAGCAGACCTCGGTGACGCTCAGGTCGCCCCGGCGCAGCAGCGCCATCGCCCGCTCGATGCGCCGGGTCATCAGGTACGAGTACGGCGACTCCCCGTAGGCGCGGCGGAACTCGCGGCTGAGGTGCCCGGCCGACACGTGCACGCCCCGGGCGAGCGCCTCGACGTCGAGCGGCTGGGCGTACTCCCGGTCGATCCGGTCGCGGACGCGACGCAGCCGCGCGAGGTCGCGCAGGCGCTGCTCGCCGGGTCCGGTGGCCACGGGCGGATCGTGCCAGAGCGGGACCACGGTCCCCAGGGACGACGCAGCGGCCCTCCCCGGGAGGGGAGGGCCGCTGGGTGGTGAGCCGCCTGTCGGAATCGAACCGACGACCTTCTCATTACGAGTGAGATGCTCTACCGACTGAGCTAAGGCGGCGGGCGTGCGGCGTCCAGAGTACGACACCGGTCCGCCGCGCCCGCGCAGGCCCGGCGGTCACGGGGTGGGCAGGCGCAGCGCCACGGTGAGCGCCTCGACGGCGACCTGCGGCTTCACGTTCTGCTCCAGCGCGGTGCGGCAGGCCAGGACGGCGTCGATCCGGCGCAGCGCGCCCTCGGCGCCGATCCGCCGGGCCAGCTCCTCGGCGTCGGCCCGCCGGTCGGGGTGCGACAGCACCGGCGAGTGCTCCCCCGCGGCGGCGAGCACCAGCGCGTCGCGGTAGAGCGCGGCGAGGTCGACCAGCGCGCGGTCCAGCGAGTCGCGGCCGAGCCGTGTGGCGCGGCTCTTCTGCCGCTTCTCGAGGTCCTTGAGCACCCCGGCACCGCCCCGGGCGGCGGCCACCCCCGGCCCCCGCGCGCCGACGCCGAGGCTGGCCTTGACCGCCTCGGTCTCCGCGTCGTCGAGGGCCGCGGTGGTCCGGTCGGACTCCTCCTTGGCGGCGCTGACCAGGTCGTCGGCCGCGGTGAGGCAGGCGGCCAGCGACACCAGCGACAGCGGGACGTCGAGCACGGCCTTGCGGGCCAGCCGCGCGTCCTCGTCGCGGGCCAGGTGCCGGGCCCGCCCGACGTGCCCGCCGGCCGCGGCCGCCGCCCAGGCCGCCAGCGCCGGGTCGATCCCGTCGCGCCGCACCAGCACGTCGGCGACCGCGTCGACCGGCGGCGTCCGCAGGCTCACGACGCGGCAGCGCGAGCGGATGGTGACCGGCACGTCCTCGGGGTGCAGGCTCGGCGCGCAGAGCAGGAAGACCGTCCGCGGGGGCGGTTCCTCGATCATCTTGAGCACGGCGTTGGAGGCCTGCTCGGTCATGCGGTCGGCGTCCTCGACGACGACGACCTGCCAGCGGCCCTGCGACGGCGCCCGCCCGGCCAGCCGGACCAGCTCGCGCGCCTCGACGACGCCGATCGACAGGCCCTCGGGGGCGACGGTCTGCACGTCGGCGTGGGTGCCGGCGAGCACCGTCCGGCAGGCGTGGCAGGTGCCGTCACCGCCGGCGGGGCACTGCAGCGCCGCGGCGAAGGCGCGCGCGGCCACCGAGCGGCCGGACCCGGGCGGCCCGGTGAACAGCCAGGCGTGGGTCATCGCCGCGGGCTGCGCGACGGCGGCCCGGAGCTCCGCGACCACCGCCGGCTGGCCGACGACCTCCGCCCAGACGCCGTCGGCCGTGCTCACGCCACCCTCCCCGGCATGAGCGCGCCGACCCGCTCGCGGACGGCCGTGGCGAGCTCGTCGGCGGGGCGCCGCGCGTCGAGCACGAGGTAGCGCCCGGGCTCGGCGGCGGCGAGGTCGAGGAAGGTGGCGCGGACCCGCTCGTGGAACTCCACCGACTCCGACTCCAGCCGGTCGGCGGCGGCGCGGCCGCGGGCGCGCGCCAGGCCCACCTCGGGCGGCAGGTCCAGCAGCACGGTGAGGTCGGGCACCAGGCCGCCGGTGGCCCAGGCCGACAGCCGCCGGACCTCGTCGAGGGCCAGCGCCCGGCCGGCACCCTGGTAGGCCAGCGAGCTGTCCACGTACCGGTCGGTGACCACCACCTCGCCGGCCTCGAGCGCCGGGCGGACCACCGTGTCGACGTGGTGCGCGCGGTCGGCGGCGTAGAGCAGCGCCTCGGCGCGCGGGGACAGCCCGGCGCTGGCCGGGTCGAGCAGCAGCGCGCGGATGCGGGCGCCGGGCGGCGTGCCGCCGGGCTCGTGGGTCACCCGGGCCGGCACCTCGACGAGGCCCAGCCAGTCGAACAGCCGCCGGACCTGGGTGGACTTCCCGGCGCCCTCCCCACCTTCGAAGGCGACGAACAGGCCGCGGCCGGGCAGGCGACCAGAGGCGTCGATCGGGGGCTCCCGGGGACTCGTGGAGGGTGGGCGTCGGCCGGTCCACGGTACCGGCCGGGGACGACGCTCCCGGGTCCTACGGTCGGCGGGTGAGCGCCGCCTGGGACCCCGCCGTGTACCTGCGCCACGCCGGTGAGCGGGCGCGGCCGTTCACCGACCTCGTGGCCCGGGTGGCCGCGCACGGGCCGCGCGAGGTCGTCGACCTGGGCTGCGGCACCGGGGAGCTGACCGCCTCGCTCGCGCGGCGCTGGCCCGGCGCGCGGGTGACCGGCGTCGACTCCTCCCCGGAGATGCTCGCCGCCGCGGCCGCGCACGCCGTCCCCGGGCGGGTGCGCTTCGTGCCCGGCGACGTCCGCGACTGGCGGCCGGACGGCCCGGTCGACGTCGTCGTCACCAACGCCGTCCTGCACTGGGTGCCCGGGCACGCCGACCTGCTCGTGCGGTGGGCCGCCGGCCTCGCCCCGGGCGGGTGGCTGGCGCTGCAGGTGCCCGGCAACCACCGCGCCCCGACCCACCGGCTGCTCGCGGCGCTGTGCGCCGCGCCGCGGTGGGCGCCCCGCCTGGCCGCGGCCGCTCCCCCGCCCGACCCGGTGCTCGACCCGGCGGGCTACCTCGACGTCCTCACGGCGGCGGGCCTGTCCGCCGACGTCTGGGAGACCACCTACCTGCACGTGCTGCGCGGCGCCGACCCGGTGCTGGGCTGGGTGCGCAGCACGGTGCTGCGGCCGGTGCTGGCGCTGCTCGACGACGCCGACGCCGCCGCGTTCACCGCCGAGTACGCGGCGGCGCTGCGGGCGGCCTACCCGGCGCGGCCGGACGGGACGACGGTGCTGCCCTTCCGCCGGGTGTTCGCGGTGGGCTCCCGGCCGGTCAGCGCGGGGTGAGCCGGTGGGCGTCGGTGCGGTAGGGCAGCTCGAGGACGTCGCGCCCGGCCGTGTCCGGGTGGGTGGCCAGCAGGTCGCGGATGCCGCCGAGGAAGGCGGCGCGGGCGTCGGGGGCCATCGTCGCCACGTAGCTGCGGGTGCCGATGCCGCCGACGACCTGCTCGGGCGGGACCCGCTGGACGATCCGCGACCGCGCGGTGGCGACGTCGGCGGGCAGCGCCGCGGCGAACGCGGCCACGACGCCCTGGTCGGCCTCGTGCCCGCGGGCCTCGGTGGCCAGCGCGGCGCCGAGCGCGGCGACCCAGGGGACGGTCTCGTCGCGGGTGTTCCACACGAACCCGACGACGCCGCCGGGCCGCAGCACCCGGCGCAGCTCCGCCGCGGCCGGCTCCGGGTCGAACCAGTGCGCGGCCTGGCCGGCGACGACGGCGTCCACGCTCGCGTCGGGCAGCGGGATCGCCTCCGCGCCGCCGACCTGCGCCGGGACGCCGGGGTGCCGGGCCCGCAGCTGGGCGAGCATCTCCGCCGACGGGTCCACGGCGAGCACCTCGTGCCCGGCGGCGGCGAGGACGTCGGTGAGCAGGCCGGTGCCGGCGCCCAGGTCGAGCACCCGTCGCGGCCGGTCCCCGAGCAGGAACGCCACCGCGTCGGCCGGGTAGCCCGGGCGCAGCGCGGCGTAGTCGGCGGCGACCGACCCGAACGACGTCCGCCGCTGCTGCCAGTCGGCGGGGTCGAGCGAGCCGGTCGCCGTCACGCTCAGCTCGCGGGGACGGCGTCGGACGCGGTCGCCTTCTCCGCCGTCTTCTTGGCCGCCGTCGTCTTGGCCGCCGTCGTCTTGGCCGCCTTCTTGGCGGTGGCCTTGGTGCCCGCCGTCTTCTTGGCCGCCGTCGACTTGGTCGCCGTCGACTTGGTCGCCTTCCTGGCGGCCTTCTTCTTCGTGGCGGCGGGCCGGCTGCGGCGGTCGGCGAGCAGCTCGGCGGCGCGGTCGAGGGAGATGGTCTCGACGTCGTCGCCCTTGCGCAGGCTGGCGTTGGTCTCGCCGTCGGTGACGTAGGGACCGAAGCGGCCCTCGCGGACCGTGATCTGGCCCTGGGTGACCGGGTCGGGACCGAGCTCCTTGAGCGGCGCGGCCGCGGCCCGCCGGCCCCGCTGCTTGGGCTGGGCGAACACGGCCAGCGCCTCGTCGAGGGTGACGGTGAACAGCCGCTGCTCGTCCTCCAGCGACCTCGAGTCGCTGCCCTTCTTGAGGTAGGGCCCGTACCGGCCGTTGAGCGCCTGGATCTCCTCGCCGTCGGGCGCGGTGCCCACGGTGCGGGGCAGGGTGAGCAGCTGCAGCGCCTGCTCGAGGGTCACCGTCTCCGGGGACATGGAGGCGAACAGGCTCGCCGTCCGCGGGCTGTCCTTGCTGCCCTCGGGGACCACGGTGGTGACGTAGGGGCCGTAGCGGCCGGCCTTGACGACCACCGGGTGGCCGGACTCGGGGTCGGTGCCCAGCTGCCGGTCGCTGGAGGGCGCGGCGAGCAGCTCGGCGACCTTCTCGCTGGTCAGCTCGTCGGGCGGCAGGTCCTCGGGGAGACTGACCCGCGGGCCGTCCTCGCCGCCGGCCTGCAGGTAGGGGCCGTAGCGGCCGACGCGGACCACGACCGGCTCGCCGGCCGGCCCGGTCGCCCGCAGCGGGATCGAGTTGACGCCGCGGGCGTCGATCTCCTCCAGCTGCTGGCCGATGACCTGCTTGAGCCCGCCGGAGGCCGCGATGCCGCCGGCGTGCCGGCCCTCGCCGCCGAAGTAGAACTCGGTCAGCCAGTCGACCCGGCCGAGCTCACCGGCGGCGATCTCGTCGAGCTCGTTCTCCAGCGACGCGGTGAAGTCGTAGTCGACCAGCGCGGCGAAGTGCTGCTCGAGCAGGTTGACCACCGCGAAGGCGGTGAAGGAGGGGACCAGCGCGGAGCCCTTCTTCCACACGTACCCGCGGTCCTGGATCGTCTGCATGATCGACGCGTAGGTCGAGGGACGGCCGATGCCCAGCTCCTCGAGCCGGGCGACCAGGCTGGGCTCGGTGTAGCGCGACGGCGGGGTCGTCGTGTGGCCCTTGGGCTCCAGCGACTGCGTGTCGAGCTGCTGGCCGCGCTCGACCCGGGGCAGCCGCCGCTCGGCGTCGTCGCTGCCGTGCTCGTCGTCGCCGGTCGCGGCGCCCTCGTCGCGGGACTCGACGTAGGCGCGCAGGAACCCGGGGAAGGTGATCGTGCGGCCGCTGGCGGTGAACTCGACCCGCTCGTCGGTGGTGCTGCGGCCGGCCAGCCGGATGCTCACGGTCTGCCCGACGGCGTCCGCCATCTGCGAGGCGACGGTGCGCTGCCAGATGAGCTCGTAGAGGCGGAACTCGTCGCGGGCGAGCTGCCCGGCGAGCTGGCCGGGGGTGCGGAAGGAGTCGCCGGCGGGGCGGATCGCCTCGTGCGCCTCCTGCGCGCCCTTGGCCTTCTTGCTGTAGCGGCGGGCCTCGGCGGGGACGTAGGCGTCGCCGTAGAGCTCGCGGGCCTGGGTGCGGGCGGCGTTGATCGCCTCGTTGGAGAGGTTGGTCGAGTCGGTCCGCATGTAGGTGATGTGGCCGTTCTCGTACAGCCGCTGGGCCACCCGCATGACCTGCGCCGAGGACCAGCCGAGCTTGCGGCCGGCCTCCATCTGCAGCGTGGAGGTGGTGAACGGCGCGTAGGGGCGGCGCCGGTAGGGCTTCTCGTCGACCCGGCTGACCGTGACCTGCCGGCCCTCGAGCCGGGCGGCCAGGCCCCGGGCGCCGGCCTCGTCGAGGTGGACGACGTCGCCGGTCACCTGCCCGGTGGCGGGGTCGAAGTCGCGGCCGGTGGCCACGCGGCTGTCGTCGACGCTGACCAGGCGGGCGCGCAGCGTCGTCGGCTCGCCCGCGTCGGCGCCGGCCCGGCCGGGGACGGCGAAGACGCCGTCGAGGGACCAGTAGTCGGCGGCGGTGAACGCCATCCGCTCGCGCTCCCGCTCGACGACGATGCGGGTGGCCACCGACTGCACGCGGCCGGCCGACAGCCGGGGCAGGACCTTCTTCCAGAGGACCGGGCTGACCTCGTAGCCGTAGAGCCGGTCGAGGATGCGGCGGGTCTCCTGCGCGTCGACCAGCGCGGTGTCCAGCTCGCGGGGGTTGGCCACGGCGCGGGCGATCGCCTCGGGGGTGATCTCGTGGAAGACCATCCGGCGGACCGGGACCCGCGGCTTGAGGGTGTCGACCAGGTGCCAGGCGATGGCCTCGCCCTCGCGGTCCTCGTCCGTCGCGAGGTAGACCTCACTGGCGTCCTTGACCAGCTGCTTGAGCCGGCTGACCTGCTGCTTGCGGTCGGGGCTGATGACGTAGAGCGGCTCGAAAGCGTTGTCGACGTCGACGCCCAGGCGGGCCCACGGGGCGCCCTTGTGCTCGGCCGGGACGTCGGCGGCGTTGCGCGGGAGGTCGCGGATGTGCCCGACGCTGGCCTCGACGACGTAGCCGTTGCCGAGGTAGCCGGCGATCTTCCCGGCCTTGGTCGGCGACTCCACGATGACCAGCGGGCGGCCGCCCCCCGCAGCAGCGGCCCGGCGGCGGGCGGGCGTGCTGGTGCCGCCGGCGGTCGTGGCGGCGGTCTGGCCGTTCTTCGCGGTCTTCGTGGGCACGGTGCTCCTGTCGGGTGGTGCTGGTCGCGGCAGCGCGGTGTGCGGTCTCGTCGTCACGCGGTGCGCCCCCTCGGCGGGCCACGGTAGGCCACGACGCCGGAACGCGACCGGCCGGCGACTGCGCGCGGGCGCGCCGTCACCGCCTCCAACGGTGCAGCGGCACCGCTGTTCCCGGCCTCCCCCGGGCGGGTTCCGGCCGCTCAGTCGCCCTCCTGGACCCCGGCGACCACCTCCCCGACCCCCGCGAGGGTCGGCCGGCCGGGGTCGAGGTACCAGGTGTGCCAGGTGTCCCAGTCGGCCGGCAGCGGCGTCGCCCCGAAGTCGTCGTCGCCGGTGTTCGCGCCGTGGACGTCGAGCGGCCAGGTGACGAGGTCCAGGGACGGCGAGGCCTCGTGGACCTCCGCCACCTCCAGGTCCGACGCCGGGCCGTCCATCCCGGGACTGCCGAGGAGGACCACCGCGTCGGCCGCCAACCGCCCGGGCTCCTCCGCGGCGCGGTCGACCACGACGGTCCCGTAGCTGTGCGCGACGACGGTGACCTGGGGCGGCTCGCCGCCCCGGACGGGGTCGGCCGCCCGCGCCGCCGCCAGCCCGGCCAGGTCGTCGGCCAGGGCCCGCCCGCCGGTCGCCGCCCGGCCCTCACCCCACGCCGTCGGGAACACGACGTTGCCCGGCGGGCGGTAGCCCAGCCAGGCGACCGTGGCCACCGAGGCGGCGGGGGCGGCGGCCCGGGTCGCGTCGGCGACCGCCCGCGCGTCGGCGCCCAGGCCGCCGAGGTCGTCGACGTCGTTGCCGACGCCGGGCACGTACACCGCGACGTCGTCAGCGGTGTCGAGGTCGCCGTGGACCACGGCCGCCAGGTGGTCGTCGAGGTCGAGACTCCACAGCTGCACCGGGCGGCCGGCCGCCTCCGCGCGCGCCAGTTCGGCCGCCACCGCCCGCGCGGTCTCCTCCGTGTCCCCGGACGGGTCGGCCAGCGCCCGCTCGAGCACCAGCCGGTTCGCCCGGTCCCGCGCCCAGGCCGGCAGGCCGTCCAGGTTCCCGACGAGCCGGGGGTCCACCGAGGTCACCAGCTCGCGCGCCCGGGTGGACAGCCCCGCCCACCAGGCCGCCACCGCCTCCGGCGACGTCCCCCGCACCGGCAGGCACGAGGGGATCCAGACCCCGTCCGCGGCGACGGCCGCCGCGAGGCCGGCGTAGTCCGGGGGCACGACTCCCCCGGCCCCTCCGATCCCGCCCAGCGGCGCTGCGGAGTCGGCCGCGCAGGCGGCGGCGCGGGCCGCCGCACGGAGGGCGTCGGCCGCCAGCCCGGCGACCCGCTCGGCCGCGGCGGCCTGCTCGGCGATCGCGTCGTGGTGTCCGGCCAGCGCCTCCGGCGTCGCGCCGGGCGGCGGTGCGGCCGGCGCCGGGAGGACGACCCCGCCGGCCTCGTCGAGGGTCACGCCGTGGGCGGCGGCCTCGGCCAGCGCCCGCTCGGCCAGGTCCTGCGCGGTGCGCGCCTCCCGGGCGGTGTCCTGCAGCCGGTCCAGCGACGCGCCGAGGGCGGTGGTCACCGCCGTGACGACCGCGGACACCTCCCCCAGCGCTCCCGCGGCGGCCCGTCCCGCGTCGCCGGACCAGCACTCGGCGGCCTCCAGGGCGCGGGCGACCGCCTCCGTCCGGGCGCGCCACCGCGGCAGCCGCTCGGTCACCGCCTCGAGCGTCCAGACGGCGCCGTCGAGGAGGGCGACGTCCCACCCGGCGACGGCCGCGAGGCCCGGGGCGCTCACCGGGCGCCCACGGGCAGCGCCGCCCGCGCCGCCAGCAGCCGGTCGGAGACCGCGGCGTCGGCCAGCCGGTAGGACCGCACCGCGTCGAGCAGGGCGGTGGCCGCGGCGTCGGTCCCGGAGACGAGGTCGGCGACGAGCGCGGCCCACATCCGCCCGGTCGTCCCGGCCCGGTCGGACACCCCGCCCGGCGCCGCCGTCGCCAGCGAGACCGCGGTCGAGGCGCACAGGTCGGCGTCGGAGGACAGCTCGGCGGCCAGGGCGGTGAGCTCCTCACCGAGCGCATGGACGGCGTCGAGCTGGATGGCGATGGCTACGGACAACGGCCCTCCCGGCGTCGGCGCCGGACCCGGGTGGGTCCGGCGCCGCGGACGCTAGGACGGCCCTGCGGCGGGACCGGCCGCGTCGTCCACAGCCGGCTCCCCGTCCACAGACCGCCGCCGCGGCCTCCCGCCCGGCCGGGCCGGTCGGGAGGCTCGCGGGGTGGTCTCAGGGAGCGGACGTGGTCAGCGTGCCGGCCGGCTCCCCGGCAGTGCCGCCGACGACGACCGAGCGGCGCTTGGACACCACCACGGCGGCGACGACCACCAGCGTCGCGGCGCCCGCGATGAGCAGCCGCACCGTGGTGTTGGCGTCCTCCCCGACCTGCAGGCCGACGACCGCCGGCGCGATGAGCAGCGCCACCAGGTTCATCACCTTGATCAGCGGGTTGATCGCCGGGCCCGCGGTGTCCTTGAACGGGTCGCCCACGGTGTCGCCGATGACGGTGGCCGCGTGCGCCTCGCTGCCCTTCCCGCCGTAGGCGCCGTCCTCGACCATCTTCTTGGCGTTGTCCCAGGCCCCGCCGGAGTTGGCGAGGAAGACCGCCATGAGCGTGCCGGCCGCGATCGCGCCGACCAGGTAGGCCGCCAGCGGGCCGAAGCCGAGGCCGAACCCGACCGCCACCGGGGCCAGCACCGCCAGCAGCCCGGGGGTGGCCAGCTCGCGCAGCGAGTCCTTGGTGCAGATGTCCACGACGGCGGAGTAGTCCGGCCGCTCGGAGAAGTCCATGATCCCGGGGCGGGTGCGGAACTGCTCGCGGACCTCGAACACCACCCGCCCGGCGGCGCGGGACACGGCGTTGATCGCCAGCCCGGAGAAGAGGAACACCACCGCCGCGCCGATGACCGCGCCGACGACGTTGTCCGGCTCGACCAGGCTGAACGCCTGCCCGAGGTCGACGCCGTCGAGCGCGGCGCGGACCTGTTCGTTGTAGGAGCCGAACAGGGCGGTGGCGGCCAGCACGGCGGTCGCGATCGCGATGCCCTTGGTGATGGCCTTGGTGGTGTTGCCGACGGCGTCGAGGTCGGTGAGCACCCGGGCGCCGTCGTCGTCGATGTCGCCGGACATCTCGGCGATGCCCTGCGCGTTGTCGCTGACCGGGCCGAAGGTGTCCATCGACACGATCACGCCGGCGGTGGTGAGCAGCCCGCACCCGGCCAGGGCGACGGCGTACAGCGCCGCGCCGCCGCCGATGAGGAAGGCGCCGTAGACGGCGGCGCCGATGAGCAGGGCGGCGTAGACGGCCGACTCCAGGCCCAGCGAGATGCCGGAGAGCACCACGGTCGCGGGGCCGGTGAGCGAGCTCTGGCCGACGTCGCGGACGGGCTTGCGGCTGGTCTCGGTGAAGTAGCCGGTGAGCTGCTGGATGGCGGCGGCGAGCACGATCCCGACCAGGACGGACACGAAGCCGAGCACCTGCGGGTTGACCACCGAGTCGGGGACGTCGGCGACGCTCGGCAGCACGGTGAAGGCCGCGGCGGCGACGAGGACGAGGGAGACGACCGCGGAGGTGAAGAAGCCGCGGTTGATCGGGGCCAGGCCGCTGGCGTCGCCCTTGCCCGGGTTGCTGGCGAGGATGCCGACCACGGAGGCGAGCACGCCGATCGCGGCGACGACGAGCGGGAACACCATGCCGACCGCGCCGAAGAAGACCTGCCCGAGGATCAGCGCGGCCACGAGGGTCACCGCGTAGGACTCGAAGAGGTCGGCGGCCATGCCGGCGCAGTCGCCGACGTTGTCGCCCACGTTGTCGGCGATGGTGGCGGCGTTGCGCGGGTCGTCCTCGGGGATGCCGGCCTCGACCTTGCCGACGAGGTCGGCGCCGACGTCGGCGGCCTTGGTGAAGATGCCGCCGCCGACGCGCATGAACATGGCGAGGAGCGCGCCGCCGAACCCGAAGCCCTCGAGGACGACGGGGGCGGTCTCGTCGAACAGGAGCAGTGCCAGCGACGCGCCGAACAGGCCCAGGCCGACGGTGATCATCCCGCAGACCCCGCCGGTGCGGTACGCGATGCGGAAGGCCGGCCGGTAGCCGCCGGTGCGGGCGGCGGCCGCGACCCGGACGTTGCCGCGCGTGGCCAGCGTCATGCCGATGAAGCCGACCGTCGCGGAGAACAGGGCACCGACGAGGAAGAACACCGCCCGGCCGATGCGCGTGCCCCAGCCGCCGTCGTGGACCGGCAGGACGAGCAGGAGCAGGAAGACGATCACGGCGAAGACGCCGAGGGTGCGGAACTGCCGCCGCAGATAGGCCCCGGCGCCCTCCTGCACGGCCCGGGCGATGTCCTGCATGCGGGTGGTGCCCTGATCGGCGCTCAGGACCGCGCGCACGAGGGACCACGCGAACACCAGTGCAACCAGCGAGACGACGAGGGCTGCCGTCACGAGGACGACGTCCCCGCCGGAGAGATCATTGTCCGGCATCGGTACCTCCCAGCGGTCGGCTGCCGACGGGCGGCTCGCGTCCCCGGTCGGCGGAGAGCACGTCGGCGGGCGGGACCGCCCGGAGACGAGGCGCGAGTGTAAGCGGAATCACACTCCGCGGTCTGCCCCCTCCCCGGAACCGGTGTGGGCGCAGGGCGTGACCGCAGGTGGGCGGAGGGTCGCTCCTCTCCCCGGGACGAGGGGCGGGTTGCCCCCGGGTGTGACAGTGGAGGGGTGACCACGCTCCACCCGGTCCGGCCGGTTGCTCCCCCACCCGGCCGCGGAGGGTCCTCGGGGGGCGAGGCGCCGGGCACCGCCGGGGAGGGCACCGCGGTGGAGGGCACGCCGGTCCACGGCTCGGCCGCCGCGCACGGGTCCGCGAACTCCGCGAGCGCCGGGTCCCCGGACGTCGTGCCGCCCGGTGCCGAGCTGCTCGCGGACCTGCTGGCCGGCACCCCGGAGGAGGAGTCCCCGGTCACCCACGTGCACCGGCTGGCGGTGCGGGAGAGCCGGACCCTGCCCTGGCCGGAGTGGGTCGAGCCGGGCCTGCGGGAGCGGCTGGAGCAGCAGGGCGTCCGCGAGCCGTGGCGGCACCAGGTGGAGGCCGCCCAGCTCGCCCACGACGGCACCTCGGTGGTGGTGGCCACCGGCACCGCGTCGGGCAAGTCGCTGGCCTACCAGCTGCCCGCGCTGACCCGCCTGGCCGAGGACCCGCGCGCCTGCGTCCTCTACCTCGCGCCGACCAAGGCGCTGGCCCGCGACCAGCTGGCCTCGGTCGCCGCGCTCGCCGACCCGTCGGTGCGGCCGGCCGCCTACGACGGCGACACCCCCGCCGAGGAGCGCGACTGGGTGCGCCGGCACTCGCGGTGGATCGTCACCAACCCGGACATGCTGCACCGCGGCGTGCTGCCGGCCCACCAGCGCTGGTCCTCGACGCTGCGCCGGCTGGCCTACGTCGTCGTCGACGAGTGCCACGCCTACCGCGGGGTCTTCGGCTCGCACGTCGGGCACGTGCTGCGCCGGCTGCGCCGCATCTGCCGCCGCTACGGCGCCGACCCGGTGTTCGTGCTGGCCTCGGCGACCGTGGCCGAGCCGGCCGCGGCGGCCGGCCGGCTGGTCGGGGCGCCGGTCGTGGCCGTGACCGACGACGGCTCCCCCCGCCCGGGCGCGACCTTCGCGCTGTGGGAGCCCCCGCTCACCGAGCAGACCGGCGAGCACGGGGCGCCGCTGCGCCGGTCGGCCGCCGCGGACACCGCCGGGCTGCTGGCCGACCTGGTCGAGCGCGGCGCGCGGACGCTGGCGTTCGTCCGGTCCCGGCGCAGCGCCGAGTCGGTGGCCGAGCAGGCCCGCCGGCTGCTGGCCGACCGGGGCCGCAGCGACCTGGTGCGCCGCGTGGACTCCTACCGCGGCGGCTACCTGCCCGAGGAGCGGCGCGAGCTGGAGCGGGCGCTGTCCGCCGGCGAGCTGCTCGGCGTGGCCACCACCAACGCCCTCGAGCTCGGAATCGACATCGCCGGTCTCGACGCCGTGGTGCTCGCCGGCTACCCCGGCACGCTGGCCTCCCTCTGGCAGCAGGCCGGCCGCGCCGGGCGGGCGCAGCGCGAGTCGCTGGTCGTGTTCGTGGCCCGCGACGACCCGCTGGACCACTACCTGGCCCACCACCCCCGCGCGGTCTTCGGCCGGCCGGTCGAGGCGACCGTCACCGACCCCGCCAACCCCTACGTGCTGGGGCCGCAGCTGTGCTCCGCGGCGGCCGAGCTGCCGCTGACCCCCGAGGACCTGCCCGACTTCGGCGGCCCGGTGGCCGAGGCGCGGCTGGAGGAGCTCGTCGCCGCCGGCGACCTGCGGCGGCGCCCGGCCGGCTGGTACTGGGCCGGGCGCGGGCGCCCCGAGGTCGACATCCGGGGCAGCGGCGGCGAGCCGGTGGCGATCATCGAGGGCGACACCGGCCGGCTGCTGGGCACCGTGGACGGCGGGGCGGCGCACTCCACCGTGCACACCGGCGCGCTGTACGTGCACCGCGGGGAGACCTTCGTCGTCGACGAGTTCGACCCCGAGGACGCCTGCGCCGTCGTGCACGCCGAGAGCCCGGAGTGGACCACCGTGGCCCGCGACGTCACCGACCTGTCGGTCGTGGACGTCGAGCGCACCCGGCGGCTGGGCACGGTCACCGCGCACACCGGCGTCGTGGACGTGACCAACCAGGTCGTGGCCTACCAGCGCCGGCGGGCCGGCACCGGCGAGGTGCTCGCCGAGTTCCCGCTGGACCTGCCGCCGCGCCAGCTGCGCACCCGGGCGGTGTGGCTGACCCTCGACGCCGACGCGGTCGCCCGCGCCGAGGTGGACGACCTGGCGTTGCCCGGGTCGCTGCACGCGGCCGAGCACGCGGCGATCGGCATCCTGCCGCTGCTGGCCACCTGCGACCGGTGGGACCTCGGCGGGCTGTCCACCGCGCTGCACCCGGACACCGGGACCGCGACGGTGTTCGTCTACGACGGGCACCCCGGTGGCGCGGGCTTCGCCGAGCGGGGCTTCGCGGCGCTGCGACGCTGGCTGCGGGCCACCCGCGCCACCGTCGCCAGCTGTGAGTGCGAGAGCGGCTGTCCCTCCTGCGTGCAGTCGCCCAAGTGCGGCAACGGCAACGACCCGCTGGACAAGGCCGGCGCCGTGCGCGTGCTCGACGTCGTGCTCGACGAGCTGGCCGCGGCCGAGGACACCGCGGACGCCGACGACGTGGAGGAGTCCGACGTCGAGGGCACCGCGCACGTGGTGCCGACCGGCCCGGTCCGGGGGCTGCTGCGGCGGCCGGGCACCGGGCGGGCCGCTCCCCGGCCCGAGCCCGCCGCGGAGCCGGACGCCGACGGACCCGCCGCGGACGCCGGCGCCGGCCACGTCGAGGACGGCCTCGTCTTCTGAACCCGCGGGCGGGGCCGGCCCGGCGCGGGCGACCGCCTCGGCGCGGCGGGCGCCCAGCGGGCCGAGCGGGACGGTGACCGCCACCCGGACGTCGACGACCGCGCCGTCCCCGACCGTGCAGGCGACCAGGTCCGCGCCGTTGGCCCGTGCCACCTCGGCGGCGGCCGCGCACACGGCCGGGTCCCCGCTGACCGCCCGCGCGGCGGCGGCGAGCGCGGCGAGGTCGGCCGCGGACCCGGCGCGGTGGCGGGCGACCGCCGCCGCGCCGACGAGGACCGCGGCCAGCCCGACGAGCGCGAGTACGCCGGCCAGAGCCACCGTCCACACCGTCGCCGAGCCCCGCTCCCGCCCGCTCACCCCGCGGCCACCCCGGGCTCCAGCCGGGCGACCGCGCTCGCCCCGACCCCGACGGCCGGGCCGACGCCCAGCGGAGCCACCGACGCGCCGACGGTGACCCGGACCTCCTCCCCCGCGACGACCACCGCGGTCACCGCCCCGTCCGGCGCCACCCGGGCGGCGAGCGCTCGGACCTGCGCCGCGTCCTCCCCGCGGGCGGCGGCCCGGGCGCCCTCCCGCGCGGCGTCCACGCAGCGCAGGTGCGCGCCGACCACGACGACGGCGGAGACGACGGCCGCGAGCACGAGCACCAGCACGGGCAGCACGACGGCGGCCTCGGCGGTGACCATCCCGGCCTCCCGCCGGTCCGGGGACACCGTGCGGCGGCGCACGGTCAGGAGAGGGCGCCGAGCGCGGACTCGACCAGGTCACCGAGCGCGCTGACGACCGAGCCCCCCGTCACCACGCGGTAGAGGACCGCGGCGAAGGCGCAGGCCGCGACCGTGCCGACGGCGTACTCGGCGGTGCTCATGCCCGCCTCGGCGGTCGCGCGGACCCGGGCCCAGCGGCGGGCGAGCCCTCGCCGGCCGCGTCCCGCGGGAGTCTGCTCGGTCGGGTCCTCGGCGGGCGGGTGGTCGGTGGTCACGGCTCCTCCTCGGGTCGGGGGCCCCGGTCGCGGGGCGCGCCCCGACCCTCGCCGCGCCGGGCGCTCCCGCCGGCGTCCACCCGCAGGCTGTGGACGGCGGGCCGCCTGTGGACGGCGCTGCGGCGGGTGTCGGCGCTTCCGCTTCAGGTGGTGCCGGCAGATGCCGAATCAGCGAGGAGGTGGCGCGGACGCGTCACCGGCAGGCCGGGAGGAGGACCCGTGGCGCACGGCACCGACCGCCCCGAGGGCCGCCCCCTCGTCCTGGCCGGCTACGTCGTCGCCCTCGCCGCCGCCGCCGTCGCGTTCGGGCTCGACCCGACCCTCGGCGTCGTCGCCGGTGCGCTCAACGTGGTGTTCGGCGTCTACTTCTGCCGGCACCTCGCCTTCGCCGTCGCGGCCGCCCGCTGGGCCGAGCGCGACCTGCTCGCCGCCGACGTCGGCCTGGACACCTACACCCCGCCGGTCGCGGTGCTCGTCGGCTGCAAGAACGAGGAGCTCGTCGTGGACGGGATGGTGTCGGCGCTGCTCGCGCTGGACTACCCGGCCGACCGGCTCACGCTCGTCGTCGTCGAGGACGGGTCCGACGACGCGACCGGCGCGAAGCTCGACGCGTGGGCCGCGCGCGAGCCGCGGTTGCGCGTGCTGCACCGGCCGCCCGGCGCCGGCGGGGGGAAGTCCGGCGCGCTCAACGAGGCCCTCGACCTGGTCGACGCCGAGGTCGTGCTGGTCTTCGACGCCGACCACGAGCCCGAGCCCTCATCGCTGCGCCGGCTGGTCCGGCACTTCCGCGACCCGGTGGTCGGGGCGGTCATGGGCCGGTGCGTGATCCGCAACGGCAAGGACTCCTCCATGGCCGGCGTCGTCTTCGTCGACTACCTCTCCGGCTACCTGGTCAACGAGTACGGCCGCCAGGCGCTGTTCGAGCTGCCCGCCTACGGCGGCGCCAACTGCGCGGTGCGGATGAGCACGCTGCGCGCGCTCGGCGGCTGGAACCCCGAGACGGTCACCGAGGACACCGACCTCACGCTGCGCGTCCTCATGGCCGGGCAGCGGGTGCGCTACGACGTCTCGGCCATCGACTTCGAGGAGGCGGTGGTCAGCGCCCAGCGGTTCTGGAAGCAGCGCTACCGCTGGGCCCGCGGCCACCAGAAGTGCCTGCGCGACTACTGGCGGCCGCTGGTGCGCTCGCCGCACCTGTCCCCGCTGGAGAAGGTCGAGACGACGCTGTTCCTCGGCGTCTACCACGTGCCGATGCTGTCCGGGCTGGGCCTGCTGCTCACCGTCCTGCGCGCGTTCGGCATTGGGGACCTGCCGGTCGTCGGGCTGCTGCCGCTGTCGATGCTGCTGTTCATCGGCCCGCTCGCCGAGCTGTGCGTCGGGTTGCTGGTCGGCCGGGTGGAGCGGCGGTCGGCCTGGCGGCTGCTGGGCTTCCTGCCCGCGTTCGCGCTGTCGATCTGGATCACGTCCCGTGCCTACGTCGACGGGATGCTCGGGCGGCCCTACAGCTGGGTGAAGACGAGCCGGTCCGGCGCCACCTCGACCGTGCTGCCGGCAGCACCTGCCGTCGCGGTGGCCGCCACCGATCCCGTCGCGGCGGAGCTCGCCGGCCGGCCGCCGTCGTTCGCCGCCACCCCCGGGGAGCAGCGGTGAGCGCCGCCGGCCTCGCGGCTCCGCCCGTCCGCCGGCGGGCATGGCGGGGGACGAACCGCCGGCTGGTGCCGGTGCTGCTCGACCTCGCGCTCGCCGCCGTGATCTGCGTGCTCGGCTTCCGCCACCTGTCCGGCCCGCTCCAGGTGGTCGAGGCGGCCGGCGTGGCGACGGTGCTCGGCTGGATCGCACCGGGCCAGGTCTCGGGCGTGCTGCCGCAGCACGTGCTGCTCTTCCCCGGCGACGGCGGGATTATCGACGCGGTCGTGACGGCGTCGTGCTCGTCGGTGCTGTCGGTGCTGGGGCTGACCGCGCTGACCGCGGTCGTGCTGCGCAGCCGCAAGCTGCACGCCGTCGGGGGGCTGCTGGTCGCCGTCGCGGCGCTGCTGCTGCTCAACCACGGCCGGCTGCTGCTGTCCGCGGGGGCGGGCCTGCTGTGGGGCGAGGGTGCGCTGGTCCTCTTCCACGACTGGGTCGGCACGGTGTGGAACCTGGTCGCCACCCTCGGCGGCTTCCTGCTCATGGTGTGGATCACCCTGCCGGCCCTCGAGCGTGCCGAGCAGGACGTGTCGGGCCGGCACACCGCCCGCCGTCCCGACAGCTGGGCCCGTCCGGGCCTGGGCTACCGCGACCCGGAGGGTGACGAGCGGCGCGCCCGGCGGCGGCGCACCACGGTCACCGGGCTGCTGCACCGCCACGTCTACCCCCGCCGGCTGTCGGCCTGGCTGGCCGCCCGCCGCGAGTCCGCGCGCGTGGACTACCGGCTCGGCCACCTGCCCCCGGACCACCGGGCCGAGCGCGTCCGCGAGCTGGCCGCCGACGGCCTCGGCGCGCACGGCGCCTCGCTCGTGGCCGTGGCCACCTACGAGACCGACCTCGCGGTCCTTGACTGCCTGGCCGAGTGCGTCGCCGCGCGGCAGTGGGAGCCGGTCACCGACACCCGGGTGGCCGCGCTGCGGCTGTGGGCGCGGGGGTGGCTGCTGGCCCGGCCGGCCGTCGACGACGGCCTGTCCTCCCGGCCGGTTCCGGCGCAGCCGACGGTCCCGGTCGCGCGGATCGCGGTGCCGCCCACCGGCCGCCCCGCCGCGCCGCCACCCGCCTCTCCCGCGCCGGCGCCCGGTCCCGCTGCCCCGCACCCCGCCAGCTTCGCCCGCCCGCACGACTCGGAGACGCCCCGGTGACCTCGACCCTGCACCCCGCGCCCGCGCCCCCGTCCGGCGGCCGGCACGCGGACCCGGACGCGGCGCGCCCCGCCGTCCTCGTCACGGGGGCGGGTGGCCCGGCCGGGGTCGCGGTCGTCCGCCGCCTGGTCGCCCTGGGTCACCGGGTGGTCGGCGTGGACGCCGACTGGACCGCCGCCGGCGCGGCGCTGGCCACCGTCGGCGCGGTCGTCCCCCGGGCGGACCACGTGCGCTTCGTCGACGCCCTCGTGTCCCTCGCGACGACGCACGGCGCGGACGCGCTGATCGGCACGGTCGCCGAGGAGCTGCCCGCCCTCATCGCCGGCGCGGAGCAGCTGGCCGCGGCCGGGGTGGCCACCTGGCTGCCGTCGGCGGACAGCGTGGAGCTGTGCTGCGACAAGGCCGCGTTCGCCCGCACGCTGCGCGACGCCGGCGTCCCCCATCCCGCGACCACCGACACCCCCGCCGGGCTGGTGCGGGTCCCGGGCCCGTGGGTGGTCAAGCCGCGCGCCGGGCGCGGCAGCCGCGGCGTCCGGCTGCTCGACGCCCGCTCCGCGGTGGCCGACGCCCTCGCCGAGGACGCCTCGCTCATCGCGCAGACCCGGCTCGAGGGGCGCGAGTTCACCGCCGACGCCCTCGTCGGCCGCGACGGCGGGCTGCTCACCGTGGTGCCGCGCTGGCGCGACGACACCCGGGCCGGCATCTCGGTCAAGGGCACCACCTTCGACTCCCCCACCGTCACCGACGTGGTCGCCGGCGCGCTGGAGGCGGTGCGGCTGACCGGCCCGGCGAACGTGCAGGGCTTCGTCGGCGACGACGGCCGGGCCACCGTGGTCGAGATCAACCCGCGGTTCTCGGGTGGGCTGCCGCTGACGCTGGCCGCCGGCGCCGACGTCGTGAGCGCCCACCTCACCGGCATCCGCGACCCGCAGGCCCGGCTGCCGCACCTGTGGTTCACCCCGGGCGTGCGGATGAGCCGCTACTTCGCCGAGACCTACACCGCCGAGGACGGCACCCCGGTGACCGACCCGTGCGCCGCGCAGGCAGTGTCCGCGTGAGCCGCCGCAGGCACGTCCTGGTGCCCTTCGGGACCCGCCCCGAGGTGGTCAAGCTCGCCCCGGTGGTGGCCGCCCTGACCGCCGCGGGACACCGGGTCGACGTCGTGGACACCGGCCAGCACACCGACCCCGCGCTCTCCACCCGGCTGCAGGAGACCCTCGGCCTCGCGCCCACCTGCCGGTTCGTGCTGCCGGCCGACGACCCCGCCGCCCGGTACGGCGCGCTGCACGCCGACGCCGCCCGGGCGGTGGCCCGGTTCCGGCCCGACGTGGTCCTGGCGCTGGGCGACACGAACACCGTGCCCGCCTACGCGCTGGCCGCCCGCGGCGCCGGCGTGCCGTTCGCCCACCTCGAGGCCGGGCTGCGCAGCCTCAACCCGCGCAGCGTGGAGGAGGTCAACCGGCGGGTGGCCGCGGCGGTGGCCGCCCTGCACCTGGCCCCGACCCGGCGGGCCGCGGCGTTCCTCGCCGCCGAGGGCGTGCCCGCCGAGCGGGTGTTCGTGGTCGGCAACCCGGTGGTGGACACGCTCGTCACCCGCGGGGTCCGCCCGGTGCCGGTGGCGCAGCGGTCCGGCGTGCTGGTGACCGCGCACCGCCCCACCAACGTCGACGACCCGGTGCGGCTCGAGCGCCTGGTGGGCGTCGTCCGCGCGCTGGCCGACCGGGTCGGGCCGGTGACCTTCCCGGTGCACCCGCGGACCGCGGCCCGCCTGGCGGACGCCGGCATGGACGCCGAGCTCGACCACCCGGCGATCACCCGCAGCGGCCCGGTCGACCACGACACCCTGCTGGCCGCGCTGGCCTCGGCCCGGCTGGCGGTCACCGACTCCGGCGGCATCCAGGAGGAGGCCGCCTACCTGGGCGTCCCGGTGGTCGTGCTGCGCGGCTCGACGCCGCGGTGGGAGGGGGTCGAGGCCGGCACCACCACGCTGGCCGGCCTGGCCGACGACTGCGCCGCCGACGCCGTCCTGGCCGCGGCCGCCGCGCACACCAGCGCTGCGGGGCAGGCCCGCGCCGCCGGCCTGCCCTGCCCCTACGGGGACGGCACCACCGGACCGCAGGTGGCGGCCGTCCTCGCCGACGAGGCCACCGACGCCCTGCTGGCGCTGGGCGAGCCCGACTTCACCGACGGCCGGCTGCCCTGGTGAGCACCGTGCCGGGGTGGGACGGCCCGCCGCCGCTGGCCGTCGTCGTCGACCTGGACGACACCCTCTACCCGCAGGCCGCCTACCTGGCCGCGGCCGCGGCGGCCGTCGGGACCGCCGCCGGCGCCGCCGGGCTGGACGGCGACGCGGTGCACGCGGCGCTCGTCGCGGAGCTGGCGGCCGGGTCCGACGCCGGCGGGACGATCGACCGCGCGCTGCTCGCCGCCGCGGTGCCCGCCGGCGCCCTGGCCCGGCTCGTGCCGCCGCTGGTCGCCGCGTTCACGGCGTGCGCGCCGGAGCGGCTGGATCCCTACCCCGGCGTCCGCGAGGCCCTCGCGGCGCTGGCCGGCGCCGTGCCGGTCGGCTGCCTCACCGACGGCAACCCGGCCATCCAGGCGGCCAAGCTCGCCGCGACCGGGCTCGGCCCGCTGCTGACCGCGGTGCTGGTCACCGACACCCTCGGCGGCCGGGCCGCGCGCAAGCCCGCCCCGCAGGGGCTGCTCGCCCTCGCCGCGCGCCTGGGCGTCCCCGCCGACCGGGTGCTGGTGATCGGTGACCGCCCCGGCAAGGACGTCGCCGTCGCCGCGGCCGTGGGCGCGCGGGCGATCCGCGTCCGGCAGGGCGAGTACGCGGCGGCGCCTGACGTCCCCGCCCCGTGGGCGGCGACCGGCTCGTTCCCCGAGGCCGCGGAGCTCGCCCTCGCGGTGGCAGCCCGGGCCGTCGCCGTCTGACGGGTTGCGCACCACCGGATCTCCCCCCGACGGGGGAGGTCCGGTCGCCACGCTGGAGGGCGCCGCCGGCGGCGCCGATGGACAGGTGTCGGGCGGGGAGGCCGCCCCTGGCGAGCAGAGGACGGCGGCCGTGGACAGCACGACGACGAGGGGCCCCGGGCGCAGCGTCCTGGCCATCGGCGCCCACCCCGACGACATCGAGCTCGGCTGCGGCGGCGCGCTGATGGCGCACGTGGCGGCCGGGGACACGGTGACCATGCTCGTGATGACCGGGGGCGAGAACGGCCCCGGCGACGACGGCCAGATCGCCGGCCGGCGCGCCGAGCAGCAGCGCGCGGCCGAGCTGATCGGCGCGCGGCTGGCCTGGGGCGGGCTGCGGGACTGCGAGGTCGTGGCCGACTCGGGCACCGTCCGCCGCATCGAGCAGGTGCTGCGGGAGACTGCCGCCGACCTCGTCTACGTGCACGCCCCCGACGACAGCCACCAGGACCACCGCGCCATCGCCGCCGCCACCCTGGGCGCCGCCCGGCGCCTGCCGCGGGTCCTGCACTACCAGAGCCCCTCGACGCTGGCCTTCGCGCCGAGCGTGTACGTCGACGTCACCGCGCACCTCGCCGGCAAGCTCGACGCCCTCGCCGCGCACGCCTCCCAGGTGGAGCGCTCGGCGATGGTCGAGCCGGACGCCGTCGTGGCCTCCGCCCGCCACTGGGGCGCGCAGGCCCGCATCGGCTACGCCGAGGCCTTCCAGCCCACGCGGATGGTGCTCGACCTCGCCCCGGCCGCACCGGCGGTCCCCGCGTCGGTCCCCGCGGCCTGGGCGCTCGTGCCGGCCCACACCTCCGCGATGCCCGCCGGCCGCCGCTGACGGCCCTCACCCCGGGAGTCACCCGAACACCTGGCCGGCGATGCCGATGACCATCGGCGCGATGCCCAGGCACACGAACGCCGGCAGGAAGCACAGCCCGAGCGGCGCGAGCACCCACACCCCCGCCCGGCGCACGCCCGCCTCGGCCCGGCTCCGCGCGGCCGTCCGCGCCTCCGCCGCCAGCACGCGCAGGGCCGGCACCGCCGCCGCTCCCGACTCCCCCGCGCGCACCAGGACCCGGCCCAGCCCGGCCAGCTCGGGCGGCACGTCGTGCCACGCCGTGCGGGGCGCGGCCCCGAGACGCAGCCGGCCGGCGACGTCGGCCAGCGCGGGACCCAGCGGTCCCGGCACGGCCGCCGCCACCGCGGCGAGCGCCGCGCCGACCGGCAGCCCGGCGCCGAGGCAGACACCGAGCAGGTCGCAGGCCACCGGCAGGTCGGCGGCCAGCGGCGCGGGCGCCGGCCCCGCGCCGGGCGCCCGCCGCAGCCACCGGTCGGCGAGCACCGCCCCGACCGCTCCCAGCACCACCCCGGCCGCGCCGCCGACGAGCAGGGCCGTGGCGGCACCGGCGAGGACGGGGAGCACCAGCCGCCGGAGCGGGCCGGGAGTCCCCTCCGGCGGCCGCTCCGGCACGGCGGGCGCGCCGAGGGCACGCAGCCGGGCCGTGCGGCGCACCGCCGGTGTCGGCCACGCGGCCAGCGCGCCGGCGAGCGCCAGCAGCACCGACGCCTGGGCTCCCGCGGCGCTCACCGCAGCGCCCGCCGGACCAGCCGCGCCGACCAGGCCAGCCCCGCCGCCTCCAGCGCCACCCCGGCGACGAGCAACGCCTGCCCGGGCACCGTCGTGGTGAGCACCGCCCACGGGTCGGCGCCGATGCCGCTGCCCATGGCGAGCGCCAGCAGCGGCAGCCCGGCCAGCAGCGCGGCGCTGGCCAGCGGTCCGGCGGTCACCGAGCGCAGCTCCTCCCGCTGACGCCGGCGGGCCCGCAGGTCGTCCTCCACCGCCCCGGCGACGGCGGCCAGCGAGCACCCCGTCCGGCCGCTGAGCTCGACCGCCGCCGCGAGCCGCCCGTGCGCCCGGCCGAGCTCCGACCTCGCCTCCGCCGGCACGGTGGCCGGCGCGCGGAGGGCACGGGCGAGCGCCCGGGCGCCGTCGGGATCGGGGACCACCGCCACCGCCGCCGCGGTCGCCGCGTCGAGCGGCCGGCCGCTGCGCAGCTCCGCGGCCAGGGCGGCCAGGGCGTCGGCGAGGACGTCGAGGTCCTGCTCGTCCCGGCGCAGCGCGCGCCGCCGGGCACCCGCCCGGGCGGCCCCGGCGGCGGCCGCACCGGCCAGGACGGCGACCAGCGGCGGGCCGGCCAGCGCCCCGGCGGCGGCTCCCGCGACCGCGGCGAGGACCGGCCAGGACCGCGGAGCCGCGACCAGCGGCCCCCGTACCGGGCGGCGCGCCCCGGTGAGCCGGCGCAGCCGCGCCCGCCGTCGGGCCGCCCCGCCGGGCCACAGCAGCAGCGCCAGGGCGCCCGCCGCCAGCGCCGCGGTCACGCCGTCCCGCCGTCGAGGAGGGCGGCCAGCCGGTCCGCGCCGGGACACGGGCCGCCGTCGGCCCGCCAACCGGCGTCGACGGCCACGAGGTCGCCGTCGCGGCGCACCACCCCGACCTCCGCCACCCGGCGGCCCGCCGGGGTGCGCCGCAGGTGCACGACCACCGCGAGCGCGGCCGCAGCCTGGCTGTGCACCGCCCGCCGGTCCAGGCCGGCCGCCACGCCCAGCGCCTCGAGCCGCGCGGGCACCTCCCCCGGCCGGTTGGCGTGCAGGGTGCCGCAGCCGCCGTCGTGCCCGGTGTTGAGCGCGGCCAGCAGGTCGGTGACCTCCGCGCCGCGGACCTCGCCGACCACCAGCCGGTCGGGCCGCATGCGCAGTGCCTGGCGCACGAGGTCGCGCAGGGTCACCTGCCCGGCGCCCTCCACGTTCGGCGGGCGGGTGAGCAGCCGGACGACGTGCGGGTGCGCCGGGGTGAGCTCCGGCGCGTCCTCGCAGAGGACCACGCGCTCGCCCGGCGGCACCTCGCCGAGCAGCGCCGAGAGCAGCGTGGTCTTGCCCGACCCGGTGCCCCCGGTGACCAGGAAGGCCAGCCGCCGCCGGAGCACCGCCCGCAGCAGCGCCTCCGACCGCCCCGGCAGCGTCCCGCGCGCGGCGAGCTCGGCCAGACCGAGGGAGCACCGCCGCAGCACCCGCAGCGACAGGCAGGTGCCCGCGGCCGAGACCGGCGGCAGCACCGCGTGCAGCCGGGTGCCGTCGGGCAGGCCCGCGTCGACCCACGGCGCGGCGTCGTCGAGGCGGCGCCCGGCGCTGGCGGCCAGCCGGACCGCGAGCCGGCGGACGGCGTCCTCGTCGGGGAACCGCACGTCCGCGGGTTCCAGGCCGCTCCCCCGGTCCACCCACACCTCGGCCGGGCCGTTGACCAGCACGTCGGTGACGCCGGGCGCCCGCAGCAGCGGCTCCAGCGGCCCGGCTCCGGCCAGCTCGGCGACCGCGTCGCGCACCGCGGCGAGGACGTCGGTCTCGCCGAGCAGGCCGGCCTCCTCGCGCACGAGCGCCGCCACCGCGGCCCGGCTCGGCGGCCCCGGCTCCAGCGCCAGCCGGGCGCGCACGCGCTCGACCAGCGGCAGGCCGCTCACGCCGCCCGCTCCGGCCGGGACAGCTCACCGAGCAGCCGGCGGACGAGCGCGCCCAGCGGGCTGCGCGGCGCCACCGACGGCGGCTCGCCGCGCTCGCCCCGGGGCAGCGCGCCGCGGTCGTGCCCCAGCTCGGCGAGCACCGGCCGCCCGGCCACGGCGGCCACCTCCGCGGCGGACAGGCCGCCCGGGACGGTGCGCACCACCAGCCGGGCTGCCGACCAGGGCGCCCCCGCCACCAGCGCCCGGGCGGCCGAGGCGGCGCGCAGCCGGGCGGGCACGACCAGCAGCGCCAGGTCGGCCTCGGCCAGCACCGCCTCCGCCGCCGGGTCGGGCGCCGCCGTGCGCGGCAGGTCCACCACCACCGGCAGCCCGCGGTCCCGCGCGGCGTCGACGACGGCGGCGAGCGCCTCGGCCGGCACCGGCGCCGGGTCGTCGCGCGCCGCGGCGAGGACGTGCACCCCGGCGGCCGTGGGCAGCGCGGCGAGCAGCGCGTCCCCGTCCACCCGGCCGCGCACCCCGGTCAGCTCCGGCCAGCGCAGCCCCTCGGCGTCCTCGGCGCCGAGCAGCAGGTCCAGCCCGCCGCCCCACGGGTCGGCGTCGACCAGCAGGACGCCCTCGCGCCTGGCGGCGGCCACGGCGAGGGCGGTGGCCAGCGTGCTGACGCCCGCCCCGCCGCAGCTGCCGCCGACGACGGCCAGCCAGCCGCGCGCCACCGGCGACCGCCCCGCCTCCCCCGCCCGGGCGGCCAGCCACGCCTCGTCGTCGGGCAGCACGGCGACGCGCTCGGCGCCGCGCTCCACCGCGGCCGCCCAGGCCGGCGCCGGCAGGGCGCTGGGCGCGACGACGACCACGCCCGGGCGGCGGGGCAGGGCGCGCACCGCCGGGCTGTCGAGGACGTCCGCGCCGAGCAGCACCAGCGCGGCGTCCCGGTGGGCGCGGCGCAGCGCCGTCCCGCCGGTGGCCACCTCGGGCTCGGTGCCGGCGGCGGCGAGGACGCGCAGGACGTCGTCGAGGAGGTCCTCGTCGGCGCAGACGACCAGCGGACGGGACGGCGGGGGGACCGGACGCGGGGGCACGCGCCGGAGCCCATCGCGGACGGCCGGTGCGCGCGTGCCGGACCGGGCAACTGTGGACGACCCGAAAGGGTGTGGACGGGGTTGCGAGACCCGTCACACCCGGGACGTCCGCTTACAGTCGTGAACCGTGACGCACGCCGCGGCGTTCTTCGACCTGGACAAGACCGTCATCGCCAAGTCCAGCACCCTGGCCTTCGGTCGTCCCTTCTTCGCGGGCGGGCTGATCAACCGCCGCGCCGTGCTCAAGGGCGCCTACGCGCAGTTCGTCTTCTCCCTCTCCGGCGCCGACGCGCAGCAGATGGAGCGGATGCGGGCGCAGATCACCGACATGGCGACCGGCTGGGACGTCGCGACGGTGCACGAGATCGTCCGGGAGACGCTGCACGAGGTCGTGGACCCGCTGGTCTACGCCGAGGCGGCCGACCTCATCGAGTCCCACCGGGCGGCGGGGCGGGAGATCGTCATCGTCTCCAGCAGCGGCGCGGAGATGGTGGAGCCGATCGGCGAGATGCTCGGCGCCGACCGGGTGGTGGCCACCCGGATGGTGACCGTCGACGGCCGCTACACCGGCGAGATCGAGTTCTACGCGTACGGGGAGAACAAGGCCGAGGCGATGCGGCGGGTGGCCGCCGAGAACGGCTACGACCTGGCCGACTGCCATGCCTACAGCGACTCGGTCACCGACCTGCCGATGCTCACCGCGGTCGGGCACCCGACGGCGGTCAACCCCGACCGGGCGCTGCGCAAGGTGGCCGCCGAGCGCGGCTGGCCGGTGCTGGAGTTCACCCGGCCGGTGTCGATGCGCTCGCGCTTCGCCGTGCCGCCGGCGCCGGTGGTCACCGGCGCCGCGATGGGCGTGGGCGCGGCGGTCGCCGGGCTGGCCTGGTACGCGCGGCGGCGGTCGCTGCGCACCGTGCCCGCCGTGGCGGCCGCTGCGACCGCGGCGGCCCCGGCCGCCGCCCGGTGGCGGCGCCGGGGCGCCTGAGCGCCCGTCGATCGGGCCTCGCCCGCTCAGACGCCCAGCCGCCCGCGCAGCCCGTCCACCCGCTCCCGGACGCCGTCGACCAGGGTGCGGACGCCGGACACCGGGGTGAACGCGCGCGCCGCCGCGGTGAGCGCCGCCTGCTCGTCGGGCCGCAGGTCGACGTCGCCGGCCGCGGCGTTGGCCTCCACCTGCTCCACGCTCGAGGCACCGGGGATGACCACCACCCGGGGCAGCGAGACCAGCCAGGCCAGCGCGATCGTCCCGGGCCGGACCCCGTGCGCGGCGGCGACCTCGCGCAGGACGTCGAGCAGCGGCTGCGCGCGCCGCAGGTTCTCCGTGCCGAACAGCGGGTTGGCCGCGCGCACCCCGCCGGGCCGGTTCTCCACGCCGTACCGGCCGCCGAGCAGGCCCTGCGCCAGGGGGCTGTAGGCGATGACGACGCGCCCCTCGCGCTCGGCGAAGGGCACCAGGTCCTCGAGCGCCCCGGGCCGGACGAGGGAGAACTGCACCTGGTTGGTGAGGACCGGCCGGCCCAGCGCCGCGTCGGCCGCCCGCCAGCGGGCCAGGGAGTAGTTCGAGACGCCGGCGGCGCCGATGCGGTCCTCGTCGAGCAGCTGCCGCAGGCCCGGCATGACCACGCTGTCGGGGACGACCGGGTTGGGCTGGTGCACCTGGTACAGCGGGATCCGCGTCAGGCCCAGCCGCCGGGCGCTGCCCTCGAACCGGGACCGGACCACGGGCGGGAACGGCGCCACCGGGAAGACCTTCGAGGCGACGACGACCTCGCCGCGCTCCTCCCCCAGCGCCTCGCCGAGGATGCGCTCGCTGCGGCCGAAGCCGTAGATCTCCGCGGTGTCGAACAGCGTGACGCCGAGGTCCCGCGCCCGGCGGACGACGTCACGCGCGGTGCCCTCGGCGTAGCCCTCGCCGTAGCCCCACTCGCGGGACCCGAACTGCCAGGTGCCCAGCCCGATCCGGCTGACCCGGCCGAGCCCGTCGACGTCGAGGTGGCGCATCCCCTCACTGTGCGCCGCGCCCGCACCGGGCGCAGGGCGGGCCGGTCAGCCGCGCAGGATCGCCTCGGCGATGGCCAGCCCCTCGCGAGCGCCGAGCTCGGTGGCGCGGCAGCAGTGCACCAGCCAGGCGGCGACGCCGTCGGGTCCGCCCGCGGCGTAGCCGGCCAGCCGGTCGCGGTAGGCGTCGGCGCCCAGGTCGACGAAGCCGACCTCGGGCACCGACACGGCCTTGGGGTCCAGGCCGCGGCCGATGGTGGTCAGCCGGGCGGCCGCCCGGGCGACGACGCCGTCGGCGGTGCCGAAGGGCTCCAGGGCCGCGAGCTCGCCGTGCACGAGTCCGGCCACCAGCACCGCGGGGACGGTCGAGGTGCCGGTCACCACCTGGAACAGGCCGGTCAGCCGCGGGCCGGCGTGCGGGCCGGGGCGGCCGAGACCGGCGCGGTCGGTGAGGTCGGCGGCGGCCAGCACGTGCAGCCGGGCGAGCACCTGCCCGGGGGCCTTCGCCCACGTGTCGACCAGCGAGCCCAGCCCCACCGACACCCGCAGCGAGCCCTGCACGACCGGGTCGTCGACCGAGCCCGCGCGCAGGTCGGCCAGCGGGACGTCGACGCCGTCCAGGGCCGCGGACGCGCGGGCCCCGCGCAGCGCCGACTCGGTGCTGACCTCGGCCGACCGGTTGCGCATGAGCCGGTGGGCCAGCAGCCGGTCGATGCCGGCGCGGGCGGCGTCGGCGGCCTCCCGGACCCCGGGGAGGTCGAGCAGCGGGGCCAGCGGGTCGGGGCCGGTCGGCGCGGCGGCGGGACGGCCGGCGCCGGGACGGACGGGGATGGTCACGTCCCGACGGTACGAGCACCGGCCCCGGGGCCCGCGCCCGCCTGCCCTACGCTCGGCGACCACCATGGCCCGCCCGCTCACCCTCCTCCTCGTCCGGCACGGGCAGAGCACCTGGAACGCCGCCGGGCTGATGCAGGGCCAGACGGCGCACGTCCCGCTCACCGACCGGGGACACGACCAGGCGCGGGCCGCGGCCCGCGAGCTCGCGGCGCTCGGGCCGGGCGCGATGCTGTCCAGCGACCTGCTGCGGGCGGTGCAGACCGCCGAGCACTGCGCCGCCGCGACCGGTCTGGCGTTCACCACCACGCCGGCGCTGCGCGAGCAGGGCTACGGCGTGCTCGAGGGGCGGCCGTCGCGGGAGCTGTGGGACGTCGTCGACTGGACCGACCCGCGCTGGGCGGCCGAGGGCGGGGAGAGCCTGGCCGACCTGCACGCCCGGGTCGCGGCCCTCCTCGGCCGGCTGCGGGCGGACCCGCCGGCGGAGGTCGTCGCGCTGGTCACCCACGGCGACACCATCCGCGCCGCCCAGGCGGTCGCCGCCGGGCTGGGCCCCGCGGAGATGCCGGCGGTGACGCCGCACAACGGCACGGTCACCCGGCTGCAGCTCGCGGGGGCGGTCGGCTGATGGCGCGGGTGCTGGTGCTGGGCGGGTCGCGGTCGGGGAAGTCGGCGCACGCCGAGTCGCTGGTGGCCGACCGGCCCGGCGTCGTCTACCTGGCCACCTCGGCACCGGCGCCGGACGACGCCGAGTGGACCCGGCGGGTCGCCGCGCACCGCGCCCGCCGACCGGCCGGCTGGACGACGCTGGAGACCACGGCGCCCAGCGACCTGCTGCGCGGCGGGACGGTGCTGGTCGACAGCGTGACCACGTGGGTCGCGGCGCTCATGGACGAGACCGGCGTGTGGACCGACGGGCCCGCCGCCCTCGACCGGCTGGCCGGGCGGGTCGACGCGCTGGTCAACGCCTGGGCGATGACCCCGGCGCACGTGGTGGCGGTCAGCGACGAGGTGGGTCTGGGCGTGGTGCCGGAGTCCCGCGCGGGCCGGCTGTTCCGCGACACCCTCGGCGAGGTCAACCAGCGGCTGGCCGGCACCGCGGACGAGGTGTGGTTCGTCGTCGCCGGGCTGCCGCAGCGGCTGCGGTGACGCACCGGCCGAGGTGGGCCGGCCCGCTGGAGTCGGTCGCGCTGCTCACCGTGGTGCGCGTCCCCGCCGCCGGGACGACGTCCACCCGCGGGGTGCTGCCGTGGGCGCCGCTGGTCGGGCTGGCGCTCGGCGGGGTCGCGGCCGGGGTCGGCGTGCTCGGCGCGCACCTGGTGTCCCCGCTGACCGGTGCCGTGGCGGCGCTCGCCGTGCTCGCCTGGCTGACCCGGGCGCTCCACCTGGACGGGCTGGCCGACACCGCCGACGGTCTGGGTCCGCTGCGCGGCCGGGAGCGGGCGCTGCAGGTCATGCACCAGGGGGACGTCGGCCCGTTCGGGGTGGTGACGCTGGTCCTCGCCCTGCTGCTGCAGGCGGCGGCGGGGTCGGCGCTGCTGGCGGCCGACGGCGGCTGGCTGGCGCTGTGGACGGCGGTGGTCGTGGCGCGGCTGGCGATGGCCCGCACCGGGCTGCCCGGCACGCCGACGGCCGAGGGGTCGTCGCTGGGGCGGGCGGTGGCCGGCACGGTGTCGGCGCCCTGGCTCGCGGGGTGGGGGCTGCTCGTGGTCGGCGGTGCCGCCGCGACGGGGTGGGCGGCCGGCGGCCCGGGGACCGCGGCGGCGCTGGGCGGGGCCGCGGTGGCCGGCCTGCTCGCGGCCGAGCTCGTCCACGCCCGCGCGACGGCCCGCCTCGGCGGCGTCACCGGGGACGTGATGGGCGCGATGGGCGAGGCGGCAGCGACCGTCGTCCTGCTGGTCGCCGCCGCCTCGGTGCCCTAGCGGCGGATGGTGCTGTCCGTGGGGGCTTCAGCCCCCGCGGTTCAGCGGCGGCCGGTCAGCGAGCCGAGCAGGCGGCCCAGCCCGCCGGAGGCGGCGGTCGTCGGCGTGCCGCGGCCGAAGCGCCGGGTCGGCGTCGGGGTCGCCATCCGCGAGCGCCCCATGCCGCGGCCGGACGGCATGCCGCGCCCGGCGGTGCCCCGCCCCATCCCGCGTCCGGTGGCGCGGCCGGCGGCGGCGCGGCCCCCGGCGGCTCCGCGACGAGCCGTGGTCTCAGCAGTGCCCAGGAGTCGGTTCAGGATGCCCATGGAGATCGACTACCCGGCGAGCGGCCGCGTGAACCGGGCGATCGGCCCTCCTGCAGAGGCCGGCCGCCAGCTCGCGAGCGGTGCGGGGGCAGGAGGGTCCTCCCTCAGGCCGGCGCCCCCGACTGGGCCGGCGTCCCACCGCCCTCGAGGTCGCCCTCGGTGTCGAGGTAGGCCTGCCGCAGCCCGGCCAGCAGCTCCGGGTCCGGCTCGGCCCACATGCCCCGGTCGACCGCCTCCAGCAGCCGCTCGGCGATGCCGTGCAGCGCCCACGGGTTGGACCGCTCCATGAACTCGCGGTTCTCCGGGTCGAGCACGTAGGTCTCGGTGAGCTTCTCGTACATCCAGTCGGCCACCACGCCGGTCGTCGCGTCGTAGCCGAACAGGTAGTCGACGGTCGCGGCCAGCTCGAAGGCGCCCTTGTAGCCGTGCCGGCGCATCGCCGACAGCCACTTCGGGTTGACCACCCGCGCGCGGAACACCCGCGAGGTCTCCTCGGTCAGCGAGCGGGTGCGCACCTGCTCCGGCCGGGTCGAGTCGCCGATGTAGGCCGCCGGCGCGCGCCCGGTCAGCGCGCGGACCGTCGCCACCATCCCGCCGTGGTACTGGAAGTAGTCGTCGGAGTCGGCGATGTCGTGCTCGCGGGTGTCGACGTTCTTCGCCGCCACCGCGATCCGCCGGTACGCCGCCTCCATGTCCGGCCGGGCCTGCACGCCGTCGAGGTCGCGGCCGTAGGCGTAGCCGCCCCACACCGCGTACACCTCGGCGAGGTCGGCGTCGCCGCGCCAGTCCCGGGAGTCGATCAGCGACAGCAGCCCCGCCCCGTAGGCGCCGGGCTTGGAGCCGAACACCCGGGTGGTGGCCCGCCGCCGGTCGCCGTGCCCGGCGACGTCGGCGTCGACGTGGGCGCGGACGAAGTTCTGCTCGGGGGACTCGTCGAGGGCGGCCACCAGCGTCACCGCGTCGTCGAGCATCGTCACCACGTGCGGGAAGGCGTCCCGGAAGAAGCCGGAGATGCGCACGGTGACGTCGATCCGCGGCCGGCCGAGCTCGTCGAGCGGCACCGGCTCCAGCGACGTCACCCGCCGCGAGGCGTCGTCCCACACCGGGCGGACGCCGAGCAGCGCGAGCACCTCGGCGACGTCGTCGCCGGAGGTCCGCATCGCCGAGGTCCCCCACACCGACAGCCCCACCGAGCGCGGCCACTCCCCCGTGTCGGCGCGGTAGCGCTCGAGCAGCGAGTCGGCCATCGCCTGGCCGGTCTCCCACGCCAGCCGTGACGGCACCGCGCGCGGGTCGACCGAGTAGAAGTTCCGGCCGGTCGGCAGCACGTTGACCAGCCCGCGCAGCGGCGAGCCCGACGGCCCGGCCGGCACGTAGCCGCCGTCGAGGGCGTGCAGCGTGGCGTCCAGTTCGTCGGTGGTGCGCTCCAGCCGCGGCACCACCTCGTCGACGGCGAACCGCAGCACGTCCGCGACGGCGGAGTCCTCGCGCCCGAGCACCTCGCGCACCACCGGGCCGACGGCGCCGATCGTCCAGCCGGCCTCCTCCATCCCCGAGACCAGCGCAGCCGCCAGCGCCTCCACCTCGTCGGTGGCCGCGCGCCCGGCGGTGCCGTCCTCGGTCAGCCCCAGCGCCTCGCGCAGCCCGGGCAGCGCCACCGCGCCGCCCCAGATCTGCCGCGCCCGCAGCATCGCCAGCACGAGGTCCACCCGGTCCTGCCCCGACGGCGGGACGCCGAGGACGTGCAGGCCGTCGCGGATCTGCGAGTCCTTGATCTCGCAGAGCCAGCCGTCGACGTGCAGGATCATCTCGTCGAAGTGGTCGTCCTCCGGCCGCTCGGCGAGGCCCAGGTCGTGGTCGAGCTTGGCGGCCTGCAGCAGCGTCCAGATCTGCGCCCGGACGGCGGGCAGCTTGGCCGGGTCCATCGCCGCCACGTTGGCGTGCTCGTCGAGCAGCTGCTCCAGGCGGGCGATGTCGCCGTAGGAGTCGGCGCGCGCCATCGGCGGGACCATGTGGTCGACCAGCGTGGCGTGCGCGCGGCGCTTGGCCTGTGAGCCCTCCCCCGGGTCGTTGACCAGGAACGGGTAGACCAGCGGCAGGTCGCCGATCGCGGCGTCGGGCCCGCAGGAGGCCGACAGCCCCACGGTCTTGCCCGGCAGCCACTCCGTGTTGCCGTGCTTGCCGACGTGCACCAGCGCGTGCGCGCCGAAGACCGACCGCAGCCACCAGTAGGCGGCCAGGTAGTGGTGCGAGGGCGGCAGGTCGGGGTCGTGGTAGATCGCGATCGGGTTCTCGCCGAAGCCGCGCGGCGGCTGCACCATCACGACGACGTTGCCCGCCCGCAGCGCGGCGAAGACGATGGCCCGGTCGTCCCCGGAGCCGTCCACGAACAGCGACCCGGGCGCCTCGCCCCAGTGCTCGACCATCGCGTCGCGGAGGTCCTCCGGCAGGGTGTCGAAGAAGCGCCGGTACTCCGCGGCCGGGATGCGCACCGGGTTGCCCGACAGCTGCTCCTCGGTCAGCCAGTCGGCGTCCTGCCCGCCCGCCGCGATGAGCGCGTGGAACAGCGCGTCGCCGTCGAGGTCGGCCACGCCGGGCAGCGCGTCGGGACCGTCGAACGGGCCGACGTCGTAGCCCTGCCCCTGCATGGCGGCCAGCAGCCGCACCACCGACGCCGGGGTGTCCAGGCCGACGGCGTTGCCGATCCGCGCGTGCTTGGTCGGGTAGGCCGACAGCATGAGCACGATCCGGCGCTCCGCGGGCGGGGTGTGCCGCAGCCGGGCGTGCGCCACCGCGGTGCCCGCCACCCGCGCCGCCCGCTCGGGGTCGGCGACGTAGTGCGTGAGGCCGTCGGCGTCGGTCTCCTTGAAGGAGAACGGCACGCTGATCAGCCGGCCGTCGAACTCCGGGATGGCCACCTGGTTGCCGACGTCGAGCGGCGAGAGGCCGTCGTCGTCGGCCAGCCACTCCTCCCGCGAGCGGGTCAGGCACAGTCCCTGGACCACCGGGACGTCGAGCGCGGCGAGCCGGCCGACGTCCCAGGCGCCGTCGTCCTCGCCGGCGGACGCCGTCGCCGGCCGGGAGCCGCCGGCGGCCAGCACCGTGACGACGAGCGCGTCGGCGGTGCGCAGCACCTCGAGCAGGTCGTCGGGGACGCTGCGCAGCGAGCTCACGAACACCGGCAGCGCCTGCCCGCCGGCGTCCTCGACCGCGGAGCACAGCGCCTCGACGAACGCGGTGTTCCCGGCCAGGTGGTGCGCCCGGTAGTAGAGGACGGCGATCCGCGGCCCGCTCCCCCGGCCCGCCCGCTCCACCACGCCCCAGTCCGGCGCCACCGACGGCGGCTCGAAGCCCTCGCCGGTGAGCAGCACGGTGTCGGACAGGAAGCGGTGCAGCTGCACCAGGTTGTCCGGCCCGCCCTGCGCCAGGTAGCCGTGCGCCTCGGTGGCCACCCCCATCGGGACGGTGGACAGCTCCATCAGCTCGGCGTCGGGCACCTGCTCCCCGCCGAGGACGACGACCGGCGCGGGCCCGGCCAGCAGCGGCGCGAGCACCTCCTCGTACTGGCGGCGCACGCCGAGGATCCGGACGACGACGAGCCGCGCGCCCGCGGTCAGCTCCGCGATGCCGTCGGCGCCGAGGCGGGCCGGGTTGCCCAGCCGCCAGTCGGCGCCGCTGGCGCGGGCGGAGAGCAGGTCGGTGTCACTGGTGGAGAGCAGGGCGAACACGCAGCGTCCTCACTCGGGGTCCGCGCCCCGGGCCGTCGGGCACGGCAGCCGGAGTGTCCGGCTCCCCCGGTTCCCCGGGGTCACAGTGGCGGGACCGCGCCGGGCTCGCACCGGCTTCCTGCACGCACTGCCGTGATGGGGAGACGGTACCGCCCGGACGTCCCCGGCCCCGGCCCCGTGGCCGGGGGCGGGGACGGGGCCGGGACGGGACGGGGACCTCAGCCGAGGACCGGGACCGCGGTGGAGGGGTCGCCGTCGGCGGCGGCGGCCAGGGCCGGCACCACCTCGTCCAGCAGGTAGGGCAGCGAGAGCGGGCTGCCGAAGCCGAGCGCGGCGGACACGTCGCCGGAGTAGCCGCCGAGCAGGACCGTGCGCCCCTGGGTCACCACGTCGAGGGCGGAGAACAGCGCATCCGCGTCGGCGTCCGCCTGGTCGTACCCGTTCACCGCCAGCACGTCCGCCTCCAGCAGGTCCAGCCGCTCCTGGCTGACGTCGGCGCTGGTGTCGGGGACGGTGAAGCCGAGGTCGGTGAAGAACTGGGTGCGCAGGTCGTCGGCGCCGAGCAGGTAGTGGCCCGAGCCGACGCCGGTCAGGTCGACGGCGAGCGAGCTGCCGGCGAAGCCGGGGTTCTCCTCGACCGCCTGCTCGAACCGGCCCTCGACGTCGTCGACGAGCTCCTGCGCCTCCTCCTCGCGGCCCAGCGCCCGCCCGATGAGCAGGGTCTGCTCCTGCCACGGGGTGGCGCCGTCGGCGTACTCGTCGGTCTGCGCGAGCGTCGGCGCGATGCCCGACAGCTGTTCGTAGACCGTCTCGTCCATGAAGGAGTAGACGCCGACGATCAGGTCGGGCTCGAGCGCGGCGACGGCCTCGAGGTCGATCTCCTCGCCGCCCACGGTCGGGATCTCCCCGTCCGGCAGCTGCTCCTGCGCCCAGGGGCGGGTCGCGGCGTCGTAGTCCCCGAGGAGCTCGCGCTCGCCGACCGGGGTCACGCCCAGGGCCAGCACGAAGTCCTGGTCGTTGAAGCCGACGGTGACCACGCGCTGCGGCTCGGTGGGGATCTCGGTGGTGCCGAACCTGTTCTCGATGGTGACCGGGAAGGCGCCGTCGCCGGTCCCGGCCGCGGCCGCGGCCGCGGGCTCGTCGGCGGTCCCGCCGCAGGCGGCCAGCCCGGCCACGAGGACGGCGGCGGCCGCGGTCAGCGACGCGCGCCGCAGGCGGGTGGGGGCGGGGTGGTGCGGCACGGTCGGCTCCTGACCTCGGTGATCGTCGTCGAGGTGAGGTTAGCCTCCCCTTAGCGGGCTCCCGCACCCCGTTTCCGTCCGGGTCACGTCCGTCCCGTGGTCCGGCCGAGGGCGTCCAGCACCGCGGCGCGCAGCCCGAGGCACTGCCCGCGGTCGCCGCCGTCCTCGTGGCCGGGCAGGCCGGGCGGGCCGACGACGACCCGCGCCCCCCCCCCCCCCGACCTCGTGGAGGGCGAACTGCTCGCGGGTGAGGTCGACCTCGCGGCCGCCGGGCAGCCGGTTCCACCAGTGCACGCCCTGCCGGGAGCCGTCGGTCCGGCGCACCTCGGCGAGCAGCAGGTCGCCGCCGAGCAGGTCGTGCAGGACCAGCGCGGTCGCACCGCGCTGCCCGCGGGCCGGGTCGCCGGGCGACCAGTCGGCGAGGTCGCTGTCGTCGCGGGTCTCGCGGCACCAGGCCGCGCGCACGGCGGCGGTCACCTGCTCGAGGAGAGTCACACCCCCCTGCACGACGGGGACGACGTCAGCGCAGCAGCAGCCGGTCCAGGGTGTCGGCCAGCCAGTCGGCGAAGCGCTCGGCCGGCCAGCCGCACCCCACCATCAGCCGGGACTGCGTCGACGGCGAGAAGACCGACCACGCGACGTCGGTCGCCGCGTCGAGGTCGAGGTCCTCCCGCAGGTCGGACGCGAAGGGACCGAGGAGGACGGCGGTGTCGGCACGGCGACGGCGCTCGTACTCCTCGTAGGCGGGCCGCACGTCCGGGTCGGCCGCCGCGGCGGCGGCGAAGACGTCCTGCATCGGCCGCGCCCCGGGCGCGGTCTCGAGCACCAGCCGCCGCAGGGCCGCCAGCCGGCCCGCGCGGTCCGGCGCCGCGAGCAGCTGCGCGAACGGGTCCAGCTCCCGCACCGTCCGGTCCTCGTCGGAGCCCACGAGCGCGCGGTCCACGCACGCGAGCAGCAGCGCCGCCTTGCCGCCCTGCGCGAACACCGTCGGCACCGACACCCCGGCGGCGGCCGCGACGTCGCGCATCGTCGTCGCGGCATAGCCCCGCTCCACGAAGCAGCGGGTGGCGGCGTCGAGCACCTGCGCGCGGGTGCGCCTGGCCTGCTCCTGGCGCAGCTCGGAGCGGTAGACCCTCTTGCCCCCCGTCACCACTCGACCATACCATCGCTCTATTCGTTTGAGTGTCACTCAACCGGAAGAGGTCGTCATGACCGCTGCAGCTCCCCACCCCGCCCAGCTCCTGCTGCCCGGCCAGGCCGCCGCACCCGACGGGCCGGTCGACCTGGCCAGCATGTACGTGATGCACCGGGCGTTCCGGCGCGACCTCGCCGCCTTCGCGGCCGCCGTCCCCACGGTCGACGTGGGCGACCGGGCCCGCTGGCGGGCCCTCGGACGTCGCTTCGGGCAGTTCGCGCGGTTCCTGCACAAGCACCACGCCGGCGAGGACGCGCACCTGTGGCCGCTGCTGCGCGAGCGCGGCGCCGACCCGGACGTCCTCGACCAGCTCGAGGCCGAGCACGCCGGCATCGACCCCCTGCTGGCCTCCTGCGCCGACGCGCTGGCGGACCTGGCCGGCGGCCGGGGCGGTGAGGACACCCGGCGGGAGCTGGCGCACACCATCGCCCGGACGGGCGACGCCCTCGGCGCCCACCTCGCGCACGAGGAGCGCGACGGGATGACCCTGGTGCAGCGCCACCTCACGCCCGGGGACTGGGCCCGCCAGGACGCCGCGTTCGCGCGGGAGTACACCCTCCGCGAGACCGTGTCCGCGCTCGGCTGGGTGGTCTCGGCGATCCCGCCGGACGCCGCGGACCGGATCCTCGGCTCCACGCCGCTCCTGCCCGCGGTGGGCCGGCTGCTCGGCCGGCGCTCCGCCCGGGCCGACGCACGGCTGTTCGGGACCGCCCGGTGACCGCCGGCCCGTCCTCGCGGTGCGGCTGACCCGGTCCGGTCTCAGGCCGCCACCGGCCGGCCGAACTGGGTGCGGTGCAGCTCGGCGTAGCGCCCGCCGAGGGCGAGGAGGTCCTCGTGCCGGCCGCGCTCGACGACCCGGCCGCCCTCGAGCACGAGGATGCAGTCGGCCCCGCGCACGGTGGACAGCCGGTGCGCGATGACGATCGCCGTCCGCCCCTCGAGCGCCTCGTCGAGGGCCGCCTGCACCGCGGCCTCCGACGTGGCGTCGAGGTGCGCGGTCGCCTCGTCGAGCAGCACCACGCGCGGGCGGGCGAGCAGCAGCCGGGCGATGGTCAGCCGCTGCCGCTCGCCGCCGGAGAACCGGTAGCCGCGCTCGCCGACGACGGTGTCCAGGCCGTCGGGCAGCCCGCGGACCAGGTCGGCCAGCCGGGCGCGGGCGAGGGCGTCCCACAGGTCGTCGTCGGTCGCGTCCGGGGCGGCCAGCAGCAGGTTGTCCCGCAGCGACTCGTGGAACAGGTGCCCGTCCTGGGTCACCACCCCGACGGTGCGCCGGATCGAGGCGGCGGTCAGGTCGCGGACGTCGACGCCGCCCAGCCGGACGGCGCCGGCGTCGACGTCGTACAGGCGCGGCACCAGCGAGGCGATCGTCGACTTGCCCGCGCCCGAGGACCCGACCAGCGCCACCACCTGCCCCGGCCGCACGGTGAACGAGACGTCGTGCAGCACGTCGACGCCGCCGCGGCCGTCGAGCCGGGCGACGTCCTCCAGCGACGCCAGCGACACCCGGTCGGCCGCCGGGTAGGCGAAGGTGACGCCGTCCAGCTCCACGGACACCGGCCCGTCGGGGACGTCGACGGCGCCGGGGCGCTCGCGGACCAGCGGCACCAGGTCGAGCACCTCGAAGACCCGCTCGAAGCTGACCAGCGCCGAGGAGACGTCGACCCGGGCGCTGGCCAGCGCGGTCAGCGGCGCGTAGAGCCGGGTGAGCAGCAGCGCCAGCGCCACCACCGAGCCCGGGTCCAGCGCGCCGCGCAGCGCGTACGCCCCGCCCAGGCCGTAGACCAGGGCGAGCGCCAGCGCCGAGACCAGCGTGAGCGCGCTGATGAACGCCCACTGCACCATCGCCGTCCGCACCCCGACGTCACGGACCGCCCGCGCCCGGGCGGCGAACCGCGCCGACTCGCGGCCGGGGTCGCCGAGCAGCTTGACCAGCGTCGCGCCGGGAGCGGAGAACCGCTCGGTCGTCTGGCCGGTCATCGCCGCGTTGGCGACGGCGGCGGTGCGGCTCAGCGCGGCCAGGCGGCGGCCGATCCGGCGGGCCGGGAGCAGGAACACCGGCAGCAGGAGCAGCGCCAGCACGGTCACCTGCCAGGACAGGGTCAGCATCGCCACGAGCGCGAGGGCGAGCGTGACGGTGTTGCTGACGATCCCGGAGAGGGTGTCGCTGAACGCCCGCTGGGCGCCGAGGACGTCGTTGTCCAGGCGGGACACGAGGGCGCCGGTGCGGGTCCGGGTGAAGAACGCGACCGGCATCCGCTGGACGTGGTCGAACACGGCGGTGCGCAGGTCGAGGATCAGCCCCTCGCCCAGGCTCGCCGACAGGTACCGGCCGACCAGCCCGAGCGCGGTGGCGAGGACGGCGAGCGCGGCGATCGTGACGGCGAGGCCGACGACGACCGAGGTGGCGGCGCCGTCGACGATCGCGTCGACGACCCGGCCGGCCAGCAGCGGCGAGGCCACCGTGAGCACGGCCTCGACGACGCCGACGGCGACGTAGCCGGTGATGCGCGCCCGGTGCGGGCGGGCGAAGGCGAGCACCCGGTGCAGGGTCGCGCGGGTGACGGCGCGGCGGTCGGGACGGGCGTGCGTCGCGCGGGACAGCGCCGACCACGCCGTCATCTCCATGCTCACGCGGCGGACGCTAGGACCTCCAGTCGACTCGAGGTCAAGCGTCCGCCGGTGACGGAGCAGGAACGGTCAGGCGGCGCCCAGGGCGTCGGCGACGCGGTGGTGGGCGACGGCCTCGTCGCGACGGCTCTGCCGCTCCAGGGTGCGGGCCAGCGCGCGGCGGGCCCACCCGTCGGCCGGCGCGAGGTCGACCAGCCGGCGCAGCGCCGTCTCCGCGCGCTGCAGCTGGGCCGAGCCGAAGTAGCTGCGGGCCAGCAGCTCGAGGGCGGCCCCGTTGCCCGGCTCGGCCTCGACGAGCGGCTCGAGCAGGCGGGCGGCCTCGATCGGCTGCCCCATGGAGAGGTAGAGGTCGGCGCGGAGGAACTCCGAGTGCAGGTCGGGGCTGAACGGCTGGGTCACGCCCGCGGAACGACGGCGCGGCGCCCGCTCTTCCCGAGACCACGACACGCCCGGCGGGCAGGAGGGACGAGAAGGTCCGGAACCGGGTGCATCCGGGCACGACCGGATTGGGAACAACCGGTGTCAGCACCACCGACCCGAGGAGCACGACCATGGCCCTGTCGCTGCACCGCCACCGGACGGCCGACCGCGCACGGACCGGCGCCGCCGACCCCGCCCCGCGCACCGACACCCCGACCGCCGCCGCCCCGACCGCCGCCGCCCCGACCGCCGGCGCCCCGGCCCGCGCCGAGCGGGAGCCCGCGTCCGGCAGCCGCGTCTACGCCGTCCAGCGCACCGGGGCGTTCGTCGTCGCCGGGATCATCGCCGTCTTCGGCGTCCTGGGCCTGGCCAACGGCCTGGCCTTCTTCTCCACCGAGGGCCAGCGCATCCTCGGCATGTCGTCCAACGGCCTGCTGTCGGTGATCTCGCTGGTCACCGCGGTGGTGCTGGTCGTCGCCGCCTTCCGCAGCCCCCGCACCGCCTCGACGGTCATGATCGTCATCGGCGTGCTGTTCCTGGTGTCGGCGCTGGCCAACCTCGCGGTGCTCAACACGGGGCTGAACCTCCTGGCCTTCCGGCTGAGCAACGTCGGCTTCTCCGTCGCCGCGGGCCTGGTGCTGCTGCTGCTCGGCGCCTACGGCCGGGTGAGCGGCAACCTGCCGCCCGACAGCCCGTACGCCCGCGAGCGGGACGACGTGCCGCCGGTCCCGGCCGACGAGTACCCGTCGACGCCGGCCGAGTTCGCCGCCGAGCGGGCGATGCGCGACGCCGAGGTCGCCGTCGTCCAGCACGTGGCCTCCTTCGACCAGCGCCGCCGGGTCGCCGCCATGGCGCAGGTGACCAGCCGCAGGGAGCGCCGCGAGGTGTGGATGTCCTTCGACCGGGCCCGCCGCGACGCCTGACCCCGGCACGATGCAGGGGTGACCGTCCGCCTGGCGCACTGGCCCACCCCGCTCGACCCGGCACCGCGGCTCGCCGCCGCCCTCGGCCTGCGGCCGGGGGACCTGGCGGTGAAGCGGGACGACCTGACCGACCTCGGCGGCGGCAACAAGGTGCGCAAGCTCGAGCACCTCGTCGCCGAGGCGGCCGGGGACGGCGCGACCGTCCTGGTCACCAGCGGCGGCGTGCAGAGCAACCACGCGCGGATGACCGCCGCGGCCGCCGCTCGGGTGGGGCTGCGCGCCGTGCTGGTGCTGCACGGGGCGCCGTCGGCGCAGCGGCCCGGGAACCTGGCCCTGGAGGGCGCGCTCGGCGCCCGCGTCGTGGTGGTCGGTGGCCCGGACGACGTCGAGGCCCGGGTGGCCGCGGTGGCCGCCGAGCTGCGGGCCGCCGGCGAGGTGCCCGCGGTGCTGCCGCTGGGCGGCTCCTCGCCCACCGGCGCGCGGGGCTACCTGGCCTGCGCGGACGAGCTGCGGGAGCAGGCGCCCGACGCCCGGCACGTCGTCGTCGCGGTCGGCTCGGGCGGCACGATGGCCGGCCTGGTGGCCGGGCTCGGCGCCGAGCGCGTGCTCGGCGTGGACGTCGGCGCCGTGCCCGACCCGGCCGAGCGGGTGGCCGGCCTGGTGAGGGCGCTCGGCGGGTCCCCGGAGGGGCTGCGGCTGCGCCGGGACCAGGTGGGCGACGGCTACGGCGCCCGCACCGACGCCGCCGTCGCGGCGCTGCGGACGGCGGCCCGCACGGAGGGGCTGCTGCTCGACCCCGTCTACACGGCCAAGGCGCTGGCCGGGCTGGCCGCCGCCGTGGCCGACGGCTCGGTCCGGCCCGGCGAGCGGACCGTGTTCGTGCACACCGGCGGGCTGCCGGGGCTGTTCGGGCACCCGGTGGCCGCCGAGCTCGCCGCCGGGGTGCTCGACCCGTCGTAGCCTCGCGGGCGCGATGACCTCCTCCCGACCGCGCGCCGACGCCTGCCCCGGCGCGCTGCAGACGCACCCCGCCGCCGACGGCGAGCTCGCCCGCGTGCGGGTGCCCGGCGGCCTGCTCACCGCCGCCCAGCTGCGGGTGCTCGCCGCCGCCGCGCGCGACCTCGGCGACGGCGCCCTGGAGATGACCAGCCGGGGCAACCTGCAGCTGCGCGGGCTGGCCGCCGGCGCCGCGCGGGAGCTCGGCGACCGGCTCGCCTGCGTGGGCCTGCTGCCCAGCGAGACGCACGAGCGGGTGCGCAACGTGCTGGCCAGCGCGCTGACCGGCCGCGCCGGCGGGCTGCTCGACGCCCGGCCGTGGGTGGCCGCGCTCGACGCCGGCCTGTGCGCCGACCCCGCCCTCGCCGCGCTGCCGGGCCGCTACCTGGCCACGCTCGACGACGGCCGCGGCGACGTGTCCGGGCTCGGCGGCGACGTCGGCCTGCTGGCGCTGTCGCCGTCCTCGGTCGCGCTGCTGCTCGGCGGGGCGGACAGCGGGCTGCGCACCGCGCCGGACGACGCCGTCGGCCTGCTGCTCGCCGCCACCCGCGCCTTCCTCGCCGAGCGCGCCGCGCAGGGCGGCACCGCCTGGCGGCTGACCGAGCTCGACGACGGGCCCACGCGCGTCGCCGCGCGGCTGGGCGGCACCCCGGCCGCGCCGGCCGCCGTCCCCGCCGCGCCGGACGCCGGCCCGGTCGGCGCGGAGACCCAGGCCGACGGGCGGACCGCGCTCGTCGGCGTCGTCCCGCTCGGCCGGCTCTCCGCCGACCAGGCCGACCTGCTCGCGTCGCTGGCCGGCGAGGTGCAGCTGACCCCGTGGCGCAGCGTCGTCGTGCCCGACCTGGCCGAGGACCGCGTGGACGACGCCGCCGTCGACCTGTACCGGACCGGCGTGGTGTTCGACGCCGACAGCCCCTGGGCGCGGGTCACCGCGTGCGCCGGCCGGCCGGGGTGCGCGAGGTCGCGGGCCGACGTCCGGGCCGACGCCGCCGCGGCGGTCGCGTCCGGGACCGTGCCGGAGGGCGCCCGCGTGCACTGGGCCGGCTGCGAGCGCCGCTGCGGCCGCCCCCGCGGCGAGGTCCTCGACGTCGTCGCGACCGTCGACGGCTACCGCGTCGGCTGGTCCTCCTCGGGGTCCGGGTAGCGGGCCCCGGCGGAGACCTCGGTGCCCTCGGGGACGGACACCGCGCGGCCGACCAGCGTGACGTCGCCGTCGCCGCCGATCGTGGCGCCGCTGCCGACGTCGACGCGGTCGTCGACCACCGCGCGGGTCACCGTCGCGCCGGAGCGCACCCGCACGCCGGGCAGCAGGACGGAGTCGACGACGGTCGCCCCGGCCTCGACCACGACGCCCGGGGAGATGACCGACCCGCGCACGTTGCCGGACACCCGGGTGCCGCCCGACAGCAGGCTGTTCTCGATCTGGCCGTCGTCGAGGACCCGGGCGGCGCTGTGCCGGCCGCCGCGGGTGTGGATCGGCCAGCCGGGGGCGTCGAGGTCGATCGGCGGCTCCTCCGACAGGAACTCCTGGTGCGCCTCCCAGTACGCCGGGACGGTGCCGACGTCCCGCCAGTAGCCCTTGAGCGGGTACGCCCGCGCGCCGCCGTCGCGGGTCTGCGCCGGCAGCAGGTGGGTGCCGAGGTCCTCGAGGCCCTCCTCGCCGACCTCCGACCGCAGCTGCTCCAGCCGGTCGAGCGTGGGCACGGGGTCGAAGACGAAGACCTCGTTGGTGGCGGTGGTCGTCGCCGGCTCGTCGGGCTTGTAGGCGTAGCCGGTCACCCGGTCGCCGTCGACCTCCACGATGCCGTAGCGGGCGGCGTCGTCGGCGGCGACCTCGGTGGTCACCATCGTCACCTCCGCGCCGGACTGCAGGTGCGCCTCGGCGACCTCGCGGTAGTCGAGCTCGTAGACGGCGTCCGCGCTGACCACGACCAGCGCCTCCGGGCCGAACTGGCGGATCAGCTCGGCCTGCCGCCACAGCGAGTTCGCCGTCCCCGTGTTCCACCCGCCGCGCTCGGTGCCCTGGAACGGCGGGAGGGTCATCAGCCCGCCGGTCGTGCGGTCGAGGTCCCAGGGCCGGCCGTTGGCGAGGTGGTCGGCCAGCGAGGCCGGGTGCTGCTGGATCGACACCCAGACGTCGGGGATGCCGGAGTGCTCGCAGTTGCTCAGCGGGAAGTCGATCAGCCGGTACACCCCGGCGAACGGGACGGCGGGCTTGGCGCGGTGCTCGGTGAGCAGCTGCAGGCGCCCACCGGCACCACCGGCGAGGACGAGGACGAGGAGGCGGGGAAGGGCCATGCCCCCGGCTACCCGCTCCGTGCGCGACGTAGCCTCCTGCCCGATGTACGAGTACGAGAAGGACGGCGCCGAGATCTACCGGCGGTCGTTCGCGACGATCCGCGCCGAGGCGGACCTCGCCGGCCTGCCCGAGGACCTCGCGCGGGTGGTCGTCCGGATGATCCACGCCTGCGGCCAGGTCGACCTGGCCGCCGACGTCGCCGCGAGCCCCGACGTCGTCCGGCTCGCCCGGGAGGCCCTCGACGCCGGCGCTCCCGTCCTGTGCGACGCGCGGATGGTCGCCTCCGGCGTCACCCGCCGGCGGCTGCCGGAGGACAACGACGTCGTCTGCACCCTCGGCGACCCGCGCGTGCCGGCGCTGGCCGCGGAGCTCGGCACCACCCGCACCGCCGCCGCGCTGGAGCTGTGGCGCGACCGGCTCGACGGCGCCGTCGTCGCCGTCGGCAACGCGCCCACCGCGCTGTTCCACCTGCTCGAGATGGTCGCCGCCGGCGCCCCCCGCCCGGCCGCCGTCCTCGGCATCCCGGTCGGCTTCATCGGCGCGGCCGAGTCCAAGGAGGCCCTCGCCGCCTCCGACCTGCCGTTCCTCGTGGTCCGCGGCCGGCGGGGCGGCAGCGCCATGGCCGCGGCGGCGGTCAACGCGATCGCGAGCGACGTGGAGTGAGCGGGCGCCTGTACGGGGTCGGGCTGGGCCCCGGCGACCCCGAGCTGGTCACCGTCAAGGCCGCCCGGCTGATCGCCGCCGCCGACGTCGTCGCCTTCCACGCCGCGCAGCACGGCCGCTCGGTCGCCCGCGCGCTCGCCGCCCCCTACCTGCGGGAGGGGCAGGTCGAGGAGCTGCTGGTCTACCCGGTCACCACCGAGGGCACCGACCACCCCGGCGGCTACCAGGGCGCGATCGACGAGTTCTACGAGGCCGCCGCGGCCCGGCTGGCCGCGCACCTCGACGCCGGCCGCGACGTCGTCGTGCTCGCCGAGGGGGACCCGTTCTTCTACGGCTCCTACATGCACATGCACAAGCGGCTCGCCCACCGCTACCCGACCGAGGTGGTGCCCGGCGTGACCAGCGTCAGCGGCGCCGCCGCGGTCGTCGGGCGGCCGCTGGTGGAGCGGGACGAGGTGCTCACCGTGCTGCCGGGCACGCTGCCCGCCGACGAGCTCGCCGAGTGGCTGGCCACCACCGACTCCGCCGCGGTGGTGAAGCTCGGCCGGACGTTCGGCCGGGTCCGCGAGGCGTTCGAGGCCGCCGGCGTGCTCGACCGCGCGCTCTACGTCGAGCGGGCCACCACCGACCGCCAGCGGACGATGCCGCTGGCCGACGTCGACCCCGCGACCGTCCCGTACTTCTCCCTGGCGCTGCTGCCCTCGCCGCTCACCGGGACCACGCCCGCCCCCGCGGACCTCCCGGACGCCGCCCCGCGGACCGGCGAGGTGGTCGTCGTCGGCCTCGGCCCCGGCGCCCGCGGCTGGACCACCCCCGAGGTGGCCGACGCGCTCGCCGCCGCCGACGACCTGGTCGGCTACGGCCCCTACCTGGACCGGGTGCCGGCCAACCCGCGGCAGACCCGCCACCCCAGCGACAACCGGGTGGAGGCCGAGCGGGCCGCGCACGCGCTGGAGCTGGCCCGGTCCGGACGGCGGGTCGCGGTGGTCTCCAGCGGCGACCCGGGCGTGTTCGCCATGGCCGCCGCGGTGCTCGAGGTGGCCGCCCGGCCCGAGCACGCCGGCGTCCGCGTGCGGGTGCTGCCCGGGCTGACCGCCGCGCAGGCGGTCGCGTCGCGGGTCGGCGCGCCGCTCGGGCACGACTTCGCCGTCATCAGCCTCTCCGACGTGCTCAAGCCGCTCGACGTCGTCCTCGACCGGCTGCGCTCCGCGGCGGCGGCCGACCTGGTGCTGGCGCTGTACAACCCGCGGTCCAGGGCGCGCCCGCACCAGCTGGCCAAGGCGCTCGACGCGCTGCGCGAGGTGCGCGAGCCGGAGACGGTGGTCGTCGTCGGCCGGGACGTCGGCGGGCCGGAGGAGGAGGTCCGGGTGACGACGCTGCGCGACCTGGACCCGGGGACGGTGGACATGCGCTGCCTGCTGCTGGTCGGGTCCTCGCAGACGCGGGTGACGCCGGCCGGGCAGGTCTACACGCCGCGCCGCTACCCGTCCTGACGGGAATGCCGGCCGGATCGGTGGCCTTGGCAACTGTCGTGCCCCGCCTCCCCCGCCCGGTCGCGTTCTGGTCGGTGGCCGGACTCCTCGTGCTGGTGCTGGCCGCCTCCGGCGTGCCGTCGCCGCTGTACCGCGTCTACCAGGAGCAGTTCGGTTTCGGCGCCGGCGTCCTGACGCTGGTGTTCGGCATCTACGCCTTCGCGCTGCTCGCCGCGCTGCTGGTGGTCGGCAGCCTGTCCGACCACGTGGGCCGGCGGCCGGTGCTCGCCGCCGGGCTGCTGCTGCAGGCGGTCGCGATGGCGGTCTTCCTCGCCGCCGACGGCGTGGGCTGGCTGCTGGCCGCGCGCACGCTGCAGGGGCTGTCGACCGGCGCGCTGACCGGGTCGCTCGGCGCGGCGCTGCTCGACCTGCAGCGCCCCTCGGCGCGCCCGCTGGGCGCGCTGCTCAACAGCGTCTCGCCGGGCCTCGGGCTGTCACTGGGCGCGGTGGGCGCGGGCCTGGCGATCGAGGGGATCGCGGAGCCGACGCCGTGGGTGTTCGGCGTGCTGACCGTGGCCTTCGTGCTCGGCGCGGCCCTCGCCTGGCTGCTGCCCGAGACCTCCCCGCGCGTGCCCGGGGCACTGGCCTCGCTGCGCCCGCGGGTGGAGGTGCCGCGGCCACAGCGGCGCGCGTTCGCCGTCGGGGTCCCCTGCCTGGTCGCGCTCTGGGCGATGGGCGGGCTGGTGCTGTCGCTGGGACCGTCGCTGACCGCCGGCGTGTTCGGCGTGGCCGACCACCTCGTCGGCAGCCTGCTCATCCTCTGCATGCAGGGCGCCGCCGCCGTCGGTGGCGTGCTCGCCCGGGACGTGCCGCCCCGCCGGGCGATGGGCGGGGGCTGCGTCGTGTTCGCGGCCGCCGTCGCGGGCCTGCTGGTCGCTCTGGTCACCGGGACGCTGTGGCTGTTCTTCGTGGCCTCCGGGCTGGCCGGCCTGGGCTTCGGCGCCGCCTTCCTCGGCACCGTGGCCACCGTGACGGCGGGCGTCGAGCCCGGCCACCGCGCGGGGCTGCTGTCGAGCGTCTTCGTCGTCGGCTACCTGGCGTTCAGCATCCCGGCGATCGTCGCGGGCATCGCCTCGGGCGCGGTCGGGCTGCGGCTGACCGCGGTGGTCTACGGCGCCGTGGTGATCGTGCTGGCGCTGGGCGCGGCGGCCGGCCTGCGGCTGTCGCACCGGCGCACCCCGGCGACCGTGCCCGCCGACGAGCCGTCGCAGCCGCTGGCCGCCTGAGGGTCACACCCTCGACTCCCCTCTGACCAGCGGGAACCGTCGTACCCCTCTCCTAGCGTGCGGGGTGTGCAGGAGGTCGCCGGTCCCGGGTCGCTCATCGAGCGCGCGCTCGTCGACGCGGTCCTGCACCGGCCGGTGCGGCTGCCGCGGCTGCCGGTGAGCCTGCTGACCCGGGAGCAGAAGGCCGCCGAGCTCGAACGGGTGCAGGCGCTCAAGGCGATGGCCGCCGCCTACGAGGCGGAGCTCGTCCTGGGCCTGGCCGACGACTCCCCGGCCGACGACGATCCCGCGCCGGGCGCCCCCGGCGCCCGGACGGGCTCCTGGGCGCCGGATCCCGAGCTGCCGGGTGTCTCGGAGTTCTTCACCGCGGAGCTGGCGGTGGTGCTGAACGTCGGCCGCGGCACCGCCTCCCACCTCGCCCACCGGGCCTGGACGTACCGCTCGCACCTGCCCGGCACCTGGGCGGCGCTGGCCGCCGGCGCGCTGGACGAGGCCCGCGCCAAGGCGCTGGTCGACGTGCTCGAGCACACCGACCTCGCCCTCGCCCGCCGCGTCGAGGCGGCCGTGCTGCCCGAGGCGGCCTCGCTCACAGTGGGGAAGCTGAAGAAGCGCGCGCTGGAGCTGCTGCTCGAGCTCGACGCCGCCGCGGTCGACGAGCGCCGCGCACAGGTCGAGCGGCACGCCGACGTGCGCATCCACCCCTCCCCCCGCGACGGCATGGCCACGCTGACCGCCGAGCTACCGACTGACGTGGCCGCCGCCTGTGAGGCAGTGGTCGACGAGCTGGCCCGGATGCTCAAGGCCGACGGGGACGAGCGGCCGATCGGGCAGCTGCGCACCCTGGTCCTCGCCGATCTGCTGCAGCGCCCCTGGGAGACCGACCGCCCGCCGGTCACCGCCCACCTGCAGGTCATCGCCACCCTCGCCGCGCTGACCGGCCGCAGAGGCGAGGCGGGTGCGGTGAACGGGCTGCCGATCACCGCCGCCCACCTGCGCGAGCTCCTGCAGCAACTGGACGCGCTCGGCGTCCGGGCGCCCGAAGGCGGGTCGGTCACCCTGGCGCTGGTCGACGACGACGGCACGCTGCGGGCGACGACCACGCTCGACCGGTTGCGCCGGCTGGCCCGCCGCGGCTGTCCCGACCACCCGGCCGACGCCGACTGCGAGTGCGCGGTGCTCGACCGCCCGGCCGAGACCGACGGCTACGAGCCCTCGGCCAAGCAGCAGGCGTTCGTGCACACCCGCGACCGCACCTGCCGCTTCCCCACCTGCGGCCAGCGCGTCGGCTGGGCCGACACCGACCACGTCGTCCCCCACGCCACCGGCGGCGCCACCGACTGCGCCAACCTGTGCTGCCTGTGCCGCAGCCACCACCGCCTCAAGACCTTCGCCCGCGGCTGGCGCTTCCACATGAGCGCCGACGGGACCCTCACCGTCACCACGCCGTCCGGGATCACCCGCACCACCCGGCCACCGGGCCTGCGACCGCCCCCGACCGAACCCGGTCCACCACCGGCCGATCCCGGACCACCGTCACCGGCCCACCCGGACGACGACCCGCCACCGTTCTGATCCGAAGGACCAGCCCGATGCCGCTCGCCCCGCCCCGCGACGAGCCGACCCCCTGGATGACCGCCTGCCCCCGGGCACATCCGGGTACCGAGACGGCATGGGCAGCGGTCCGGTCGTCGTGGTCACCGGTGGGTCGAGCGGCATCGGGCTGGCCACCGCACGCCTGCTCGCCGAGCGCGGAGCGCGGCTGGTGCTGGCCGCCCGGGGCGCCGACCGGCTGGCGGAGGCCGCCGCGCAGTGCACCGCCCTGGGCGCCGAGGTGCTGACCGTCCCGACCGACGTGACCGACCCCGGCCAGGTCGAGCGCCTGGCCGGCGCCGCCGTCGAGCGCTTCGGCCGGATCGACGGCTGGGCCAACGTCGCCGGCACCAGCCTGTGGGGGCCCTTCGAGGAGATCCCGCTGGCCACGCAGAGGCGGCTGCTCGAGGTCGACCTGCTCGGTGTCCTGCACGGCTGCGCGGCCGCCGTCCCGCGGATGCTGGCCTCCGGCGGTCCCGCCGTGATCGTCAACGTGGGGTCGATCGCCGGACGGGTACCGACCCCGTGGGCGGCCACCTACACCGCCGCCAAGTACGGGGTCGCGGGGCTGACCGAGGCGCTGCGGCACGAGCTGGGGATCCGCTCGAGGATCGCCGTCTGCGCCGTCCACCCACCCTTCACCGACACCCCCACCGCCCGGGCCTCGGGCAACCGCACCGGTCGCACGCTGCGGCCACTGCCGCCCGTCATGCGCCCCGAGCGGGTGGCCGAGCGGATCGCAGGCCTGCTCGCCGACCCGCGGCGGTCGGTACGCCCCGGCCTGCAGAACGTCCTCGCCGCCGCCTACCCGCTGGCTCCCGACCGGGTCGGCCGACTGACCGCCCGCGTGCTCGGGCGCCACCTGCTGCGCGCCGGCCGTCCGGACGGCCCCACCGACGGCGCCCTGTTCGCCCCCTCCCCCGGACCGGCGCTGGTGCGCGGGGACTGGGGAGGTCCGCAGCGTCGCCGGGGACGGGTCGTGGCGGGCACCGCCGGGCTGGCCGGTGCGGCGGTCTGGGCCGCCACCCGCCGCTAGGAGGCCGCCCGCCCCACCGCGGCGCAGAACCGGTCGTGGTCGGCGCGCGCCTCCGCCAGCGGCGCCAGCACCTCCTCGTCGGCCACCTCCGCCACCCGGGCGGTGAGCCGGCGCCGCGCCGTCCGCGCCCGGCGTCTGGCGCCCGCCGCCACGAGCGGCCGGCACAGCAGCGCGAGCAGCAGCCCGGCGAGCAGCCCGCCGGCCAGCAGCAGCGTGGGCAGCGGGATGCCCTGCACCCGTGGCAGCGGGAGGACGTCGTCGAGCTGCAGCAGCCCGAGGCCGGCCAGCGCGAGCAGCCACAGCGCGCCCACCAGCGCGGTGAGCGCCAGCAGCCACTGCAGGCCCCCGGCCGCGCGCTGCCAGAGCGGCGTCCGGTCGGGGCCGAGGTCGGTGCCGGCGACGGCGCGGTCGAGCCGGTCGGGCAGCCGCTCCTCCGTGTCCTCCGACGTGCGGCGCAGCTCGTCGCGCCAGGCCGGCGGCAGCCCGCGGCCGGCCTCGTCGCGGGCCCGGCGCAACGCGGCGTCCATCCCGGCCCGCTGCACCGCGCCCGCCTGCGGCAGCGAGGTCCGCGACCGCTCGTCCCCCAGGTTGAGCCGGCCCAGCGGATCGGCCCGCAGCTTCGACGTCCACCGCAGCACCGGCCAGCCGGTGTGCGCCACGCCGCTGCGGCGCGCCGAGCGCTCGACCGCGGCGGCCACCGCCGGCACCCCCGCGGCGTCGGCGAGCGCCCCGGTGAGCTCCTCCCGCGCCGCCCGGTCCGGCCCGCGGTCGCGGCCGGCGTCGGAGGCGCAGTGGGCGGCCAGGGCCGAGGCGGCGCCCCGCGCGTCCGCGGTCAGCCGGTCGGTGGCGGCCTTGCGGGCGCCCACGCGGCGGCCCAGCTCGGCCCGCAGCTGCGGCAGGCCCAGGCCGCTGGGCGCCGCGGTGGGCAGCACCGGCACCCCGGCCAGGCCCTCCTCGTCGAGCAGCCGGCGCAGGTCGGCCAGGCACGCGGCGACCGCCGCCTCGTCGAGCCGGTCCACCTGGTTGAGCACCACCAGCAGCACGCCCGCGTGCCCGGCCAGCGGCGCGAGGTACCGGGTGTGGACGGCGTCGTCGGCGTACTTCTGCGGGTCCAGCACCCACACCAGGACGTCGACCAGCTGCACCAGCCGGTCGACCTCCAGCCGGTTCTCCAGCCGCACGCTGTCGTGGTCGGGCAGGTCCAGCAGCACCAGGCCGTCGAGCGCGGGGTCGGGGTCGGCGACCCGGTGCCGCCGCGGCACCTCCAGCCAGTCGAGCAACCGGTCGGCGCCGTGCGCTCCGGTGGAGGGGTCCCCCCAGACGCTGGCGTGCGCGACGCCGGTGGTCGGCCGCCGCACGCCGGGCGTGCTCACCTCCGCCCCGGACAGCGCGTTGAACAGCGTGGACTTGCCGCTGCCGGTGGCCCCCGCGAGCGCGACGACGGTCGCGTCGCCCAGCGCCTCGCGGGCCCCGGCCTTGGCCAGCAGCGACCGCGCCGTGCCCACCTCGGGCACCTCCAGCCGCCCGTCGGCGACCTCCACCGCCTCGCGCAGCGCGGCCAGCCGGTCGGCCAGCGACGGCCCGCGGCCCCTCACGCGGCGGCTCCCCGGGCCGCGGCCAGCGTGGCGACGGCCGAGCGCAGCTCCTCCGCCGCGGCGGGGGCGTCCGCGGCGACGGCGAGCAGCTCCTCGAAGCGGTCCTGCTCGGCGGCCAGCAGCCGGTCGGCGCGGGCGTCGAGGTCGGCGCGGGCCCGGGCGGCCAGCGAGCGCACCGCGGCGTCGCCGAACACCGCCTCGAGCACCCGCTGCCCGAGCGCCGTCGTCCCGCCGGCGACGGCGAGCTCCGCACCCGACAACCCCGCCGTCGAGGCGAACACGGCGACCATCACCACCGCGCCGGCCCCGTTCACGCCCCACGACAGCAGCCGCGCCTGCGAGCGCTTGCCCGCGCCCTCCTCGCGCACCAGGTCGAGCACGTGGCCCTGCCAGTCGCGCACCTCGTCGGCGGCCGCGGGCGCGAAGTCCGGCGACTCCGCCCCGAGCTCCTCCTCGCGCCCGGCGACGAGCGCCGGCCCGCCGGGCAGCGAGCGCCACGCCGTCACCGTGCGGTCGGCGGCACGGCCGGCCTCCGCGCGCAGCAGCGTCTCCACGCCCGACTCCAGGGCGCCGTGCAGCGAGTCCGTCGACGTCGGGCGGCCGGTGAGCGCGGCGCCCAGCCGGTCGCGCAGCCGGCCCACCCGGTTCTGCAGCGAGCGCATCCACTCGCCGGTGCCCACGAAGTCCTGCCAGCGGGCCAGCACCTCGCCGCGCAGCAGGCTGCCGTTGCCCACGCCCTCGGCGACCGCCTGCCGCGCCGCGCCGTAGGCCGCGTCGGCGGCGTCGGCGAGGGCGGCCGCCGCCGCGGCCTGCTCGTCCACCCCGTCGGCGACCGCGGCCACCCGCCCGTCGAGGCTCTCCAGCGCCCCGGCGAGCGTCTGCCGCACGACGGCGGCGCGCTGCTCCTGGTCGGCCGCCAGCCCGCGCAGCCAGTCGCGCAGCGGCGCCACCTGCTCCTCGGGCAGGAAGCCGTCGCGCAGCGGCCGCTCCTCCACCACGAACAGCCGCGCCGTCCCCAGGCCGCCGCGCTGCAGCATCCCGGCGAGGTCGGCGGCCACCTCGCTCACCGCCTCGGGCGGCACCCGGTCCAGCACGACCGCCAGCGCGGTGCCGCGCTCCTGCGCCGTGCGCAGCAGGTCCCACGGGACGGCGTCGGCGTAGCGGGCCGCCGTCGTCACGAAGACCCACAGGTCCGCCGCCGACAGCAGCTGCCCGGCGAGGTCGCGGTTGGTCTCCACCACCGAGTCGACGTCGGGGGCGTCGACGAGCGCGAGCCCGGCCGGCAGCGCCTCGCTCGGGACCAGGCGCAGCCCGCCGACGACGTCGCCCTCGCCGGTCGTGCGCGGCAGGCCGGGGAGCACGCGGTCGCCGGAGAACGCCGGCACGTCGCCCGGCGAGCAGACCAGCACGGGGGCGCGGGTGGTCGGCCGGAGCACGCCGGGCGTGGTCACCCGCGCGCCGAGCACGCTGTTGACCAGCGTGGACTTGCCCGCGCCCGTCGAGCCGCCGACGACGGCCAGCAGCGGGGCGTCGAGGTCGCGCAGCCGGGGCAGCAGGTAGTCGTCGACCTGGTCGACCACCGCCCGGGCGGTGCGCGCGGTCGCCTCCCGCGCGGGGGTGGCCAGGCCGAGCGGCGCCGCGGCGACGGCGTCGCGCAGCTCCTGCAGCGCATCGGTCAGCGGAACGGCCCCGGTCACCTCGGGTAACTAGCCCGGACGGCGGTCCGCTACCCGTCGAGCGCCGCGAGCGCGGCCGGCACCTCCCCCGGCGTCGCGACGACGACGGCCGCGCCGGCCCCCTCCAGCTCGCCCGGACCGCCCGGTCCCCAGCCCGCGCCCACGCACGCCAGCCCGTGCGCCGCCGCGCCCAGCACGTCCTGCGCGCGGTCGCCGACGAGCACGGCCGGCCGCGCGGCGGGGTGCGCGCCCAGCGCGGCGGCGACCACCTGGTCCTTGTGCCGCACAGCGCCGTCGAGGGTGGCGCCGTGCACGCTCGCGAACGCCGCGCGCAGGCCGGTCGCCTCGAGCACCCGCACGGCGAACACCTCGGGTTTGCTGGTCGCGACGGCGAGGGTCGCCCCGCCGTCGCGGAGGGTCGCCAGCAGCTCCGGGATCCCGTCGTACACGGCGACGTCGAGCAGCGCGCCGGCCGTGTAGTGCGCCCGGTAGGCGGCCACCGCGCGGTCGACGTCGGCGGGCGGGACCCCGAGCACCGTGGCGAAGCCGTCCTGCAGCGGCGGGCCGACCATGTCGCGCAGCTGCGCCGGCGTCGGCTCGGGCAGGCCCAGCTCGGCCGCGGCCACCCGCACCGAGGCGGCGATGCCCGGCGTCGAGTCGACCAGCGTGCCGTCGAGGTCGAACAGGACAAGGCGGGGGTCGTCGGGCACGGAACCTGCGCCTCCGGTCGGTCGGGGTCCCCGGTCGAGGGCGTGGTACCCGGCGCCCTTGTCCGCAGCCTCCCCCCGGACGACGCTGTCGCGCATGGACGGGTCCGGGGGGCGGACCGCCGACGAGGGCGCGCCGGACCGGCCGGCGCGCGTTCCGCACGGCCGCCACACCGAGGATGCCTCCCAGCGCCTCCAGCAGGACGTCCGGCGGCTGCAGGAGCGGCTGGTGCAGGGCGCCCAGGCGATGGCCACGACCGAGCACGCCGTCGCCGCCACCCATCTCGCCCTCGCCGAACGAGCCCTGCGCAGGGGCCGCGTCGAGGACGCGCAGGGGTACCTGCGCGAGGCCGCGGCGGCGCTGCGGGCCGTCGACCACGAGCGGGACCGGGCCGTCCGGTGGCCGGCGGCCACCACCCCCGGGGACACGGACACGGCGCACGCCGAGCGGGCGCGGAGGGCCGCCGACCGGGCGCGGGAGGACGCCGCCGGTCGCCGCGACCAGGCGGCCCGCCGATGGGAGGAGGCGGCGCTGCTCCGCGAGGAGGCGGCGCGACAGCGCGACGAGGTGGCCGCCGAGCGTGACCAGCGGGCAGCGGAGCGGGCCGCCGCCGCCGAGCGCCGGGAGTCGGCCGCCGACCTGCGCCGGGCCGAGCAGGAGCGCTGGCGCCAGCGGGCGGCCGCCTCGGCCGGCGGGGTGCCGTCCGAGCGGCGGGAGCACCAGCGGGCCATCGACGCCCAGGTCGCCGAGAGCTACCGCGCCCAGGCCGAGGACGACCGGGCGCGCGCCGAGGCCGACCGGGCGGCCGACGCCGCCGACCGCCGGGCGGCGGAGGAGGACCGCAGGGCGGCGGCCCGGGACCGCGAGGGCGCCCGCGCCGACCGGGAGCGGGCCGCCCGCGACCGCGCCGCGGCGAGGGCCGACCGCGACCGGCACCCCGGCGCCGGCCCCGCGGGACGCTGACGCGCCGGGTCAGCCGGTGACGGCGTCCAGGAAGGTCTGCACCCGCTCCCGCAGCTCGGCGACCCGCTCCTCGCCCACCTCGGCCGGGTCGCGGTCGCGCAGCCACGGCGGGATCTCGGTGCGGGCGCGGGCGGCGCAGCCGAGGTCGGCGCACACGTAGGTGCCCACGGTGTTCCCGTTGCGGCCGGCCTCGCCGGCGCGGCGCGCGGTGAACAGCGAGACGGCGTCGCCGGAGTGGGTGGACTGGCACAGCAGGCACATGACGGTCCGGCGCGCCGACATCCGCGACTCCGCGGCGCGCAGCGCGATGCCGACCGGCTGCCCCTCCCGCTGGACGACGAGGTAGCCGCGCAGCGGCGCCTTCGGGTCGCGCCAGCCGAGCACCTCGAGCTCGTCCCACGGCAGGTCGGCGAGGTCGCGCGGGAGGGTGGCGGAGTTGGCCTCGCCCTTCGAGCAGTTGACGAAGGAGCGCCGCACCTGCTGCTCGGTCATCGGTTCCACGAGGGGCCATCCTCCGTTCCGGCACCGTCACGTCTCAACGCATTTAGCCACTCCACCGCTTCCTCGACGGTGGCCACGACGTCGACCCCGGGGGGCAGCGGCGGGCGGCGGACCAGCACCACCGGCAGCCCGAGCCGCCGGGCGGCGACCAGCTTGGCCTCGGTCATGTGCCCGCCGGAGTCCTTGGTCACGACGACGTCGACGCCGTGCTCGCGCAGCAGCGCGACCTCCTCCTCGACCGTGAACGGGCCGCGGGCCAGCAGCAGCACCGCGCCCGCGGGCAGCGGCTCGTCCGGCAGGTCGACCGAGCGCACCAGCACCCGCCCGGGCAGCGCCGCGAACGCGCCGACGCCCTGCCGGCCGGTGGTGAGGAAGACGGTGCCGGCGTCCCGGACCGCCGCGGCCGCGTCGGCCAGGGAGTCCACGTACGTCCACCGGTCCGCAGGCCCCGGCGTCCAGCCCGGCCGCTGCAGCCGCAGCAGCGGCACGCCCTGCCGCCGCGCCGCGGCCGCCGCGTTCGCGGTGATCCGGGCGGCGAACGGGTGGGTCGCGTCGACGACGGCCCGCGGCCGGTGCGTGGCCAGCCAGTCGGCCAGCCCGTCGGCGCCGCCGAAGCCGCCGACCCGCACGCCGCCCGCGGGCAGCACCGGGTCGGCCACCCGCCCGGCGAGGCTGGACAGGACGTCGACCCCGCGCTCGACCAGGGCCGCGGCCAGCCGCCGCGCCTCGCCGGTGCCGCCGAGGACCAGCACCCGCCCGCTCACGCCGCGTCGCCGGGGATCATGGGCCGGTGAGCAGGGACGGCGCCTCCGGGCTGCGGCACGGCTGGACCACCGGCGCGTGCGCGACGGCGGCCACCACCGCGGCCTACACCGCGCTGCTCACCGGCGAGTTCCCCGACCCGGTGACCATCGACCTGCCGAACGACCGGCACCCCTCGTTCGCGCTGGCCCGCGAGTCGCTCGATCCCGGCGCGGCCACCGCCGGGATCGTCAAGGACGCCGGCGACGACCCCGACGTCACCCACGGCGCGCTGGTGAGCGCGCGGGTCTCGCACGGCGAGCCGGGCAGCGGGGTGGTCTTCCGCGCCGGCGAGGGCGTGGGCACCGTGACCAAGCCCGGGCTGCCGCTGGCGGTCGGCGAGCCGGCGATCAACCCGATGCCGCGGCAGTTCATCCGCGAGCACGTCGCGGCGGTGGCGGCGCGGCACGGCGGCAGCGGCGACGTCGTCGTCGAGGTGTCCATCGAGAACGGCGCCGAGCTGGCGCGGAGGACGTGGAACCCGCGGCTGGGCATCGTCGGCGGGCTGTCGGTGCTCGGCACGACCGGCGTCGTCGTGCCGTACTCCTGCTCGTCGTGGATCGACTCGATCCGCCGCGGCATCGACGTCGCCCGGGCCGCCGGGCACGAGCACGTGGCCGGGTGCACCGGCTCCACCAGCGAGCGGACGGTGCAGGAGCTCTACGGCCTGCCCGAGGACGCCCTGCTCGACATGGGCGACTTCGCCGGCGCCGTGCTCAAGTACCTGCGCCGCCACCCGGTGCCGCGGCTGACCGTGGCCGGCGGCATCGGCAAGCTGGCCAAGCTCGCCGACGGCCACCTCGACCTGCACTCGGGCCGCTCGCAGGTCTCCTTCGACTCGCTGGCCGCGCGGGTGGCGGCCGCGGGCGGCTCCGCGGAGCTGGTCGCGGGCGTGCGCGGGGCGAACACCGCGCTCGACGCGCTGCGGCAGTGCCAGGCGGCCGGGCTGCCGCTGGGCGACCTGGTGGCCGCGGGCGCCCGGGAGACGGCCCTGGGGGTGCTGCGGGGAGCCCCGGTCGCGGTCGACGTCGTGGTGGTCGACCGCGCCGGCGCGGTGGTGGGTCAGGCGTGACGGCATCTCGTCGTCGAGTAGAGGTGGCTGTCGGGGAACTGCTCCGCGGTGAGCACCGGGCCCACGACCACGACCGCGGTCCGCCTGACGCCCGCGGCCTCGACCTGCCCGGCGATGTCGGCGAGCGTGCCGCGCAGCACCAGCTCGTCGTCGCGGCTGGCCCGGGCCACGACGGCGACCGGGCCGTCGGCGCCGTAGTGCTCGGCCAGCTGCGGCGCGAGCTCGGCCATCCGCTGCACGGCCAGGTGCAGCACGAGCGTGGCGCCGGTGGCGGCGTAGGCGGCCAGCTCCTCCCCCGGCGGCATCGGCGTGGACCGCGCGCTGGTGCGGGTGAGGACGACGGTCTGCCCGACGCCGGGCACGGTGAGCTCCCGCTTGAGCGCGGCGGCCGCGGCGGCGAACGCGGGCACCCCCGGGACGACGTCGTAGGGCACCCCCGCGGCGTCGAGCCGGCGCATCTGCTCGGCCACGGCGCTGTAGACCGACGGGTCGCCGGAGTGCAGCCGGGCGACGTCGTGGCCGGCCTCGTGCGCGGCCACCAGCTCGGCGGTGATCCGGTCCAGGTCGAGGTCGGCGGTGTCGACCAGCCGGGCGCCGGGCGGGGCGGTGTCGAGCAGCTCGCGGGGCACCAGGGCGCCGGCGTAGAGGCAGACCGGGGCGCTGGCGATGATCCGCGCCGCCCGCAGCGTGACGAGGTCCGCGGCCCCCGGCCCGGCCCCGATGAAGTGGACGGTCACGGATTCGCCCTTCGCGCGCGAACGGCGGAACAGGCTCCGGTCACCAGCGGGTCACCGACCAGATCGTCACGGGCATCGCGGGCTTCCAGCCGGTGAACGACCCGACCGGCTCGGCGCGCTGCACCCCGACCCGCACCAGCTCCCCGCCGACCCGCGCGTGCCACTGGGCGAGCACCGCCTCGCTCTCGACCGTGACCGCGTTGGCCACCATGCGGCCGCCCACCGGCAGCGCGTCCCAGCAGGTCTCGACCAGCAGCGGCGTGGTGAGCCCGCCGCCGATGAACACCGCGTCCGGGGCGCCCAGCCGGGAGAGGACGTCCGGCGCGTGCCCGTGCACCACCCGCAGGTACGGGACGCCGAGGCGCCCGGCGTTGCGGGCGATCCGCTCGGCCCGCTCGGCCGATGCCTCCACCGCGACGGCGCGGCAGGTCGGGTGCGCGCGCATCCACTCGATGCCGATCGACCCGGCGCCGGCCCCGACGTCCCACAGCAGCTGCCCGGGGACGGCGGCCAGCCGGGCGAGCGTGATCGCGCGGACCTCCGACCTGGTCAGCTGCCCGTCGGACTCGTAGGCGCCGTCGGGCAGGCCCGGGGTGGTGGGCAGCGGCATGGTGCCGCGGTCGGCCCGGCACTCGACGGCGGTGACGACCAGCGCCGGCGCCGGCTGCGACCAGGTGGCCGCGGTGCCGGTGCGCACCTCCTCGTCCGGGCCGCCGAGCCCGCCGAGCACGGTGACCAGGCTCTGCCCGTAGCCGCGGCCGGCCAGCAGCGCGGCCACCTGCGCCGGCGTCTCGCCGTCGGAGCCGAGCACCAGCAGCCGCCGGCCGGGCTGCACGTGCGGGTGCAGCAGCTCGATCGGCCGGCCGACCAGGCTGACCACCTCGGTGTCCTCGACCGCCCAGCCCAGCCGCGCGCAGGCCAGCGACACCGACGACGGCGCCGGCAGCACCCGCACCCGCTCGGCGCCCAGCAGCCGGGTCAGCGTGGTGCCGATGCCCGACAGCATCGGGTCGCCGCTGGCCAGCACCACCAGCGCGCGGCCGGCGTGCTCCTCGACCAGCCCGGGCAGCGCCTCGGTGAGCGGCGAGGGCCAGGGCACCCGCTCGGCGGGGACCTCCTCCGGGACCAGGTCGAGCTGGCGGGAGCTGCCGAGCAGCACCTCGGCCCGCTCGACCTCGGCGCGCGAGGTCGGGGCCAGCCCGTCCCAGCCGTCCGCGCCGATGCCGACGACGACGATCGGGGTCGTCGCGGCCTCCTCCACCGCGTCCGCCTGCCGGACCCCGCTCACGCCGGCAGCTCGCCCTCGGGTCCGGCGGCCTCGGCGAGCAGCTTCTCGCGCAGCTCCTCGGGCAGCCGGTCCACGTAGACGACGCCGTCGAGGTGGTCGACCTCGTGCTGCAGGCAGCGCGCGGCCATGCCGGTGGCCTCGATGGAGACCGGCTCCCCCTTCACGTCGACGCCGTCGACCCGGGCGCGGAAGGCGCGGGCGAGCTCGGCGTAGGGCCCGGGCACCGACAGGCAGCCCTCCTCGGTGACCTCCTCGGCCGGCTCGCCGCCGGTCGGCTCGAGCAGCGTGAGCCGCGGGTTGACGACGTAGCCGACGACGTCCTCGCCGTCGGCGTCCGGGCAGTCGATGACGAACACCCGCGCGTCGACGCCGATCTGGTTGGCCGCCAGCCCCACCCCGTCGGCCTCGCGCATCGAGGCGAACATGTCGAGGACCAGCCGCCGCAGCCGCTCGTCGAACTCGGTGACCGGGGCGGTCGGGCGGTGCAGCACCTCGTTGCTGCCGTAGGTGACGATCGGCCGGGCGACGCCGTCGTAACGGCCGGGCAGGCGCATGGCCGCGATCCTAGGAAGCGCCCTCGGCAGGATGGGCACCGTGCCGCACCGCCGAGACGTCCCCACCGCCCTCGGCCTGGCGCTCGGCGCGGCCGCCGACGTGCTGCTCGCCGATCCCGCGCGGCGTCACCCGGTGGCCGGGTTCGGCACGGTCGCCGCCGCGCTGGAGCGGCGGGTCTGGCGGGACTCCCGCGCGGCGGGTGCGGGGTACGCGGCGGTGCTCGTGGCGGGCGCGGCCGGGTTGGGGGCCGCGGTGGACCGCGCCACCCGGGGCCGGCCGGCGGCGCGCACCGCCGCCGTCGCCGCCACCGCGTGGGCGGTGCTGGGCGGCACCTCGCTGGGCCGGGCGGCGACCGCGATGGCCGGCGCGCTGGAGTCCGGCGACCTGCCCGCGGCGCGGGCGCTGCTGCCCACGCTCGCCGGGCGGGACCCCTCGACCCTCGACGAGGCGGAGCTGGCCCGGGCCACCGTCGAGTCGGTCGCGGAGAACACCTCCGACGCCGCCGTCGCGCCGCTGGTGTGGGGCGCGCTGGCCGGGCTGCCCGGGCTGCTGGGGTACCGCGCGGTCAACACCCTCGACGCGATGGTCGGCCACCGGTCCCCGCGGCACGCCCGGTTCGGCTGGGCCGCCGCCCGCGCCGACGACGTCGCCAACTGGCTGCCCGCCCGGCTCACCGCGGCGCTGACCGTGGCCTGCGCCCCGCTCGCCGGCGGGTCGGCGGGCGGGGCGCTGCGGGTGTGGCGCCGCGACGGCGCCGCCCACCCCAGCCCCAACGCCGGCCGCTGCGAGGCCGCGGCGGCCGGCGCCCTGGGACTGCGGCTGGGCGGGCGCAACGTCTACGGCAGCCGGGTGGAGGACCGGCCGGTGCTCGGCGACGGGGCGGCGCCGGCCAGCAGCGACGTCGCGCGGGCGGTGCGCCTCTCGCGCGCGGTGTGGGTGGCCGCCGCGGCCGCCGCGGCCGTGGGCAGGACGGCCGTGGGCAGGACGGCCGTGGCCAGGGCGGCCCGCGGCCGCTGAGGGGACCGGGTCCGCGGCCCGCGCCCGTGCAGGGCGCCACGCGGCGCCGACGGCACGGGGAAGCCGGACGGGTCGACGCGGAGGTGGCTGGCCGGCGGGTCGGCCGGGCCGCGGCCGCCGCGGACGGCGACCACCAGCGTGCCCACCGCCAGGGCGGCGAGGGCCAGCAGGAACAGCAGGACGAGGACGGCACCAGGGGTCATGGACAGGACAGTGGCACCATCGAGCCTGGACGGAAGCGGTCCAATCCGGCATGGTGGCCTGCATGCCACCGAGCGCGGATCAGTCCACTGCTCCCGAGCTGGCCGGGCTGGTCGGGCCACTGGGTGACCTGCCGGGCCCGCGGTACGCCGCGCTGGCCCGGCGCATCCGCGAGCTGGCGGCCCTCGGGCAGCTCGCGCCGGGCACCCGCCTGCCGGCCGAGCGCGACCTCGCGGCCGCGCTCGCGGTCAGCCGGGTGACCGTCGCCTCGGCCTACCGGCTGCTGCGCGAGGAGGGGCACGCGAGCACGCGGCACGGCGCGGGCACCGTCGTCGAGGCGCCCGCGGCCGACCCGGTGTGGACCGCCCCGACCACCGACCCGGGCGTGCTCGACCTCGCGCACGCGGCGCCCGAGGCGGCGCCGCAGCTGCTGCCCGCCTACCGGGAGGCGCTGGAGCGGCTGCCCGCCGTCGTCGCCGGCCACGGCTACGCGCCGGGCGGGCTGCCGGAGCTGCGCGCGGCGATCGCCGACCGGTACACCGCCCGCGGCCTGCCCACCGACCCCGAGCAGGTGGTGGTCACCGCGGGCACCGGCGACGCGACCGCGCTGGTGTTCGAGACGCTGCTGCAGCCCGGCGACCGCGTGCTGGTCGAGCACCCCACCTACCCGGGGGCGCTGGGCCTGGTCACCACCGCCGGCGGCCGGTGCGTCCCGGTGGCCGTGGACGCCGCCGACCCCGACGCGGTAGTCGGCGCCGCGCACATCGCCGTCCGGCAGAGCAGCCCGCGGATGGCCTTCCTGATGCCCGACTTCTCCAACCCCAGCGGCGCCCGGCTGTCCGCCGCCGGGCGCCGCCGCCTGGCCGCGACACTGTGGCAGCAGGGCGTGCTGACCGTCGTCGACGAGGTCACCGCGGAGCTGCACCTCGACGACGGGCCGCTGCCCCCGTACGCCGCGGGCCTGCCCGACGCCGCGACGATCACCGTCGGCGGGCTGTCCAAGGCGGTGTGGGGCGGGCTGCGGGTCGGCTGGCTGCGGACCGACGCCGCCCTCGCCGGCTCGCTCGGCGCCGCCCTCGGCCGCCGCCAGCTCTCGGTGGGCCTGCTCGACCAGCTGGCCGCGGCGACCCTGGTGCGGGACCTCGACGCGGTCCTGGAGCAGCGGCGGGCGCTGCTGCGCGAGCGCCGGGAGGTGCTGCTGGCCGAGCTGGCGGCCCGGCTGCCGGCGTGGACCGCGGCGCCCCCGCGCGGCGGCCTGTCGGTCTGGTGCACGCTCCCACCGGGCACGAGCTCCGCGGCGCTGGCGGCCGCCGCCGCCCCGCTCGGGCTGCTGCTCGCCGAGGGCCGCGCGTTCGGCACCGGCACCGCCTTCGACGACCACCTGCGGGTGCCGTTCACCCTCCCCGCGGCGGACCTGCGCAGCGCCGTCGCCGGCCTCGCCGCCGTCGACGCCGCCCTGCGCCGCGATCCGGTGGTGCGACACCCGGTGCGGCCCCTCACGGTGGTGTGACACGCACCGGACCGGGTCGTCCGACGGTCGTGCGCCCCCGGTCCCGGGGGACTACCGTCATGGAGGTCCCCGAGCGGCCGGGAACTCCCCCGGCGATCCGCAGATGGTCGAACAGCCGGCTGTGCGGCGCTCTCGCCGGGCCCCCCACCCGGCGCGTCCTCTCGGAGCCCGCCATGACGTCGACGCAGTCGCGTGTCGCCTCCAAGCACCGCCCACCGGCCGCCCGGACGACCCCTCCGCCCCTCCCCCGTCCCCCCGCCCCCACACCCCTGCCCGGGCGGCGCACCGCCGTCGCCGGCCACTGGCGCTACGACCGCGCCAGCGGGGACTGGTGGTGGTCGGCGGAGATGGCCGCCCTGCACGGCCTCCCCGACGACGGCCCCGGCCCCTCCACCGAGGTGCTCGTCGCCGCCCAGCACCCCGACGACCGGGCGCGGACCATCGACGCCCTCTCCGCGGCGGTCACCGGGGCGCAGGCCTTCTGCCTGGAGGTCCGGCTGCGGTCCGGCGACGGCCACCGGCCCGTCGTCTTCGTCGGCGAGCCGCGGTCGGACGACGACGGCCGGGTGGTCGCGGTCGAGGGCCTGATGGTCGAGGCCCCCCGGCCCGTGGTGCCGTCGGCCGAGGACCGCGTCGCGGCCCTGGAGACCGAGGTCGCCCAGCTGCGCACGGCGATGGCCAGCCGGGCGCCGATCGAGCAGGCCAAGGGCGTGCTCATGCTCCTCACCGGGTGCGGCGACCAGGTGGCCTTCGACCTGCTGGCGCACATCTCCAGCCACGTCCACCGCAAGGTCCGCGACGTCGCCCTCGACCTCGTCGCCTCCGCCTCGGGGGCGCGGCCCCTGGCGCCCGAGGTGCGCGCGATCCTGCGCGACGCCTGCCCGCCCCCGGGACGCGTCGAGCGCTGACCCCCGCCCCGCCCGCGCGGCCCTGCCTCCCGGACCGCGCGGGCGTCAGGGGAGGATGCCCGGGGTCCGGGCCGGCGGGCAGACGCCGGCCCCGGTCCCTGGGAGGGGGCGGACGGCGTGTTCTACCTGCTCGCGCGGTTCCTGCTGCGGCCGCTGTTCCGGGTCGTGTTCCGGCCGCGGGTCACCGGGCGGCAGCACGTGCCGGCCACCGGCGCGTTCATCATCGCCAGCAACCACCTGTCGTTCATCGACAGCATGGTCATCCCCCTGTCGGCACCGCGCCGCGTCCGGTACCTGGCCAAGGACGAGTACTTCACCGGCCGCGGCCTCGGCGGCTGGTTCACCCGCACCCTGTTCACGGCGCTGGGCGCGATGCCCGTGGAGCGGAAGGCCTCCCGCGCGGCGCAGGAGGCGCTGGACACCGCCCTCGGCGTGCTGCGCGCCGGTGAGGGCTTCGGCATCTACCCCGAGGGCACCCGCTCCCGCGACGGCCGGCTCGCGCGCGGCAAGACCGGCGTCGCGTGGCTGGCGCTCACGGCCGGCTGCCCCGTGGTGCCGGTGGCCGTCGTCGGCACCGACCGGATCCAGCCGGTCGGCGCCCGCTGGCCGCGGCCGCACCGGTTCTCGATCGAGTTCGGCGAGCCGATGACCTTCCCCGAGCACGCCGGCCAGGCGCGCAACGGCCGGGTCCGCCGCGAGGTCACCGACCGGATCATGGAGACGATCGCCGGGATGTCCGGGCAGGAGAAGGCGGGCTGGGGCAGCCCGCGCCCGGCCGCGTGAGCGGGGCGCTGCTGGTCGCCGGGACGACGTCGGACGCCGGCAAGTCCGTCGTCACGGCGGGCGTCTGCCGCTGGCTGGCCCGCCAGGGCGTGCGGGTCGCGCCGTTCAAGGCGCAGAACATGAGCAACAACTCGGTGGTCACCGCCGACGGCGCCGAGATCGGGCGGGCGCAGGTCATGCAGGCCGCCGCGGCGCGGGTCGAGCCCGAGGCGGCGATGAACCCCGTGCTGCTCAAGCCCGGCGGCGAGGACGCCAGCCAGGTGGTGGTGCTCGGCCGGCCGGTCGCCGACGTCACCGCGCTGTCCTACCGGCCGATGAAGGCGGCGCTGCTGGAGCAGGCGCTGGCCTGCCTGGCCGACCTGCGGAGCCGCTTCGACGTCGTCGTCTGCGAGGGGGCCGGCTCCCCCACCGAGATCAACCTGCGCGCCGACGACATCGCCAACATGGGCCTGGCCACCGCGGCCGGGCTGCCGGTGGTCGTCGTCGGCGACATCGACCGCGGCGGGGTCTTCCCCGCCCTCTACGGCACCGTCGCGCTCATGCCGCCGGCCGACCAGCGGCTGGTCGCCGGGTTCCTGGTCAACAAGTTCCGCGGCGACGTCCGGCTGCTGCGGCCCGGCCTCGAGCAGCTCACCGCGCTCACCGGCCGGCCGACGCTCGGCGTCCTGCCCTGGCTGCCCGGCGCGGCGCTCGACGTCGAGGACTCCCTCGGCATCCCCACCGGCGTCCTCCCCGCCGGGCCGCCGCACGGCGAGGAGGTGCTGCGGGTCGCCGTCGCCCGGCTGCCGCGGCTGTCGAACTCCACCGACGTCGACGCGCTGGCCGCCGAGCCCGGCGTCCTCGTCCGGTTCGTCACCCGCCCCGAGGAGGCCGCCGACGCCGACCTGCTGGTGCTGCCCGGCAGCCGCGCGACGGTGTCCGACCTCGCCTGGCTGCGCGCCACCGGGCTGGCCGACGCGGTGACCCGCCGCGCCGCCGAGGGCCGGCCGGTGCTCGGCATCTGCGGCGGGCACCAGATGCTCGCCCGCACGATCACCGACGACGTCGAGTCGCGGGCGGGCACCGTGCCCGGGCTGGGGCTGCTGCCGGCCGACGTCCGGTTCGCGCGGGAGAAGACGCTGGGCCGCCCGTCCGGGGAGGCGATGGGGCACCCCGTGCGCGGCTACGAGATCCACCACGGCGTGGTGACCTACGGGGACGGGGCCGAGCCGTTCCTCGACGGCGGCCGGGCCGGGTCGGTGTGGGGCACCACCTGGCACGGGGCGCTGGAGAACGACGGGTTCCGCCGTGCCTTCCTCGCCGAGGTCGCCCGGGCCACCGGCCGCCGGTTCACGCCGGCGCCGGAGACGTCCTTCGCCGCGGTCCGCGAGCAGCGCCTGGACGCGCTCGGCGACCTGGTGGCCGAGCACGCCGACACCGACGCGCTGTGGCGGCTGCTCGAGGAGGGTCCGCCGGCGGACCTGCCGCTGCTGCCGCCCGGCGACGCGCTCAGCCCGCGCTGAGCGCGGACTCCAGCCGCTCCCGGACGTCGTCGGGCCACGGCGTGGCCGCTCCCCCGGCGGTGCCGACGTAGGTGTTGCGGATGACGCAGCACACCCGCTCCCCCACGCGGACGGTGAACCGCACGGTCACGCTCGTGCGCCCGAGCCGCTCGGCCTGCGCGTCGACCTCGACCGTGTCGCCCCAGCGGGCCGACGACGACCACTCCAGGGCGCTGGCCTTGACCACCGGGTCGACCCGCGGGGCGATCTCCTCCCACGGCAGCCCGATCGACGCCCACCAGGCGGTGGAGGCCTCGTCCGCCCAGACGAGGTAGTGCGCGTTGAACACGACGCCCTGCTGGTCGCACTCGACGAAACGGACCGGGGAGCTCCACGTGACCGGCACGGCGCGACGCTAGCGGGGGCTACCGTCGTCGCGTGCAGCCCGACCCGGTCCTCGCCTCCTACCGCCCGCCCTCGCAGCTGGTGCTGGACAAGGAGATCGACCACCTCGACGTCCACTGCCGGGCCCTGATCGGGCTGTCCCCGTTCCTCACCCTGGCGACGGCGGACGCCGACGGCTGGCCGGAGGTCTCCCCGCGCGGCGGCGACCCGGGCTTCGTGAAGGTGCTCGACGAGCACCGGCTGGTGCTGCCCGACCGGCAGGGCAACAACCGGCTCGACAGCCTGCGCAAGGTGGCGGTGAACCCGCGGGTGGCGCTGCTGTTCTTCGTGCCCGGCCTCGAGGAGACGCTCAAGGTCTTCGGCACCGCCGGGCTGCTGCCCGCCGACGCCCTCGACCTCGACCTCACCGAGTTCGGCCGGGAGCCGCGCTCGGTCATGGTCGTGACCGTGCAGCGTGCCTACCTGCACTGCGCCAAGGCGGTCATGCGCTCGGGGCTGTGGGACCCGGCGAGCCGGATCGACCGCGAGGCCCTGCCGCCGTTCGGCACGATGATCCGCGACCACTGCGGGCTGGAGACCCCGCTGCCCGACGACGCCACCATCCGCGCGGACCTCGCCCTCGAGCTCTAGGAGGACCTCCCTGCCCCCCACCGCTCGCGGGCTCGCGGCGGGCCCTGCAGGCAGGCCGTTCCGGCCCGTCACCGGGCCCTGCCAGGCTGCGGGCCATGGCGACCGAGTTCCAGGTGACGATCGACGCCGCCGAGCCGCACGTGCTCGCCGACTGGTGGGCCGAGGCGCTGGGCTGGCAGGTGGAGCCGCAGGACGAGGCGTTCATCCGGCGGGCGGTCGCGGCGGGTCACGCGAGCGAGGACCAGACGACGACGCACCGCGGCGCCCTGGTGTGGGCCGCCGGCGCGGCGATCACCTCGCCGGACCCCGGCCGGCCGCGCGTGCTGTTCCAGGCCGTGCCCGAGGCGAAGACGGTCAAGAACCGCGTGCACCTGGACCTGCGGGTCGGCGACGAGCGGCGCGAGGCCGAGGTGGCGCGGCTGCTCGGGATGGGCGCCACCGAGCTCTGGCGGGCGTCGCAGGGCCCGTTCTCCTGGGTGACGATGGCCGACCCGGAGGGCAACGAGTTCTGCGTCGCCTAGCCGGGACGGCTCAGACGGGCAGGTCCCTCGCCAGGCGCCGGGTGGTCACGGTGCGCCGCGCCACGCGGCGGACCCGGTTGCGCCGCGGTCTGCGCTCGGTGCCGAGGTACCGGGCGTCCTCGACGAGCTGGAACGCGGCGAGCACGCTGGCACGCGGTTCCCGCGTCAGTGGGACGACGGGGATCACGGGCTGGGCCGAGGTCATTGGGAGCCCCCCTCTCCCGGGACGCGGTGTCGGCGTCCCGTGACGCAATGGTGCCCGCGATCGACGCCCCGTAACCGGAACCGGGGCGGATTGGTACCGGTGTGACGAACGAGGCAGACGGGACGGCGTGTCCGCTGGTGCCTCCGTACGGTTCCTGCCATGGACCGCCCGCGCCGTCTCGTCGCCGCCGTCCGCTCCCTCGTGCGCGCCGTCGCCGCGCCCTCCGCCCGTCGCACCGGGCGCCGCACGACCCCCGCGCCGTCCGCCGCCGGCCGGCCGGCGCCGGTCGACGTCGGCTACCGGCCGCGGGCCGACGGCCGGCCCGACCCGGGCGAGGTCGTGTGGGCCTGGGTGCCCTTCGACGAGGGCGACGGGCGGGGCAAGGACCGCCCGGTGCTGGTCATCGGCCGCCGCGGTGAGGACCTGCTCGGCCTGATGCTGACCAGCAAGGACCACGACCGCGACGCCGCCGACGAGGCCCGGTACGGGCGCAGCTGGATGGACGTCGGCACCGGCGCCTGGGACGGCCGGGGCCGGCCGAGCGAGGTGCGGCTGGACCGGCTGCTGACGCTGGACCCGGCGCGGGTGCGGCGGGAGGGCGCGGCGCTGGACCGGGCGCTGTTCGACCGGGTGGTCGACGCCGCCCGGCGCACGCAGGGCTGGTGAGCGCGGGTCAGTCGCCGCGGCGCGGCCGGGGCTCCCGCTGCCGCAGGTGGTAGACGCCGGCCTGGCCGGGCAGGGCCTGCAGGTCGTAGCGCGAGACGACCTTCGGGCCGCCGTGCAGGTGCACGTGCGTGACCGTGGGCAGCGGCGCGCCGTGGCGGGCGGCGCGGACCTCCACCCGCCCGTCGAGGGGGCCGCCGACGAACAGCAGGACGGCGTCCTGCTCGTCGGCGGTGGCGTCCACGACGGCAGTCTCCACCTCGGACAGCTCGGTCTCCTCCTCCGGCGCACGGCTCACCCGGTCGAGGGTAGGCGCGCGGTGCCACCGGTCAGGCCGGCCGGCGGCGGAGCCTGCGGGCGATGAGCGGCGCCGCGAGCAGCATCACGAACAGCCGCAGCACCTGGACGGCGAGCACGAAGGTCGCATCCGCGCCGGTGCCGGTGGCCGTGGCGAGGACGGCGTAGAGGCCACCGGGCGTCGTCGCGAGGTAGGCGTCGAGCTCGCTGACGCCGGTGGCCGCCGAGAGGACGACGCCCAGCCCGGCGCACGCGACCACGAGGCCGACGATGACCGCCAGCGCCGGCAGCAGCGCCCGTCCCACGGTGCGCAGGCTCGCGACGGTGAACCGCAGCCCCACCTGCAGGCCGATGAGCACGAACGCCGCCGCCTCCACCGGGCCGGGCACGGTGGCGCCGCCGGAGAGCCCGCCGAGGTCGGCCGCGGCGGCCACCAGCAGCGGCCCGAGCAGCGCCGGCACCGGCAGGTGCACCAGCCGGGCCAGCAGCACGCCCACCGCGGCACAGGCGGCGGTGGACAGCAGGCCGGCGGGCCAGCCGGGGCCGGCCTCGTCCGCGGCGCCGACCCCGGCGCCGGGGTCGGCGCCGTAGACCGTCGTCGCCACCACCGGCATCGCGACGACGATGAGCAGCACCCGCAGGTACTGCAGGACGGCCACCATGCGGTCGTCGGCGCCGAGGTCGCGGGCCATGGCGGTGATGCCCGACGCGCCGCCGGCGATCATCGCGAACGCCCCGGTCACGGGGCTGATCCCGGGCTGGCGGCGCAGCAGCAGCCCGGCGCCGACGGTGAGCAGCAGCGTGGCCACGGTGACCAGGAGGACCGGCGCCCAGTCCTCGCCGATCGCGGCCAGGGTGTCGGGGTCGACCAACGCGCCGATCGAGATGCCGACGACCGCCTGCGCCGCGGCCGCCGCGGGCCGCGGCACGTCGAGCGGCGCACGCCCGGCCAGGCCGCGCACCAGGCCGGCGAGCAGCCCGCCGAACAGCGCGGCCGACGGGACGCCGACGCGGCCGAGCAGCCACCCGGCCGCCGCGGCGCCGGTGAGGACGAGGGCGGCGTCGGCGAGCCCGCGCGGGCCGGGGCGGCGCGCCCTCACAGCCCGGCGATGCGGCGCAGCTCGGCGACGTGCGCCTCGAACGCCCGGCGCCCGGTCCGGGTCAGCGACAGGCTGGTGCGCTGGCGGGACGCGACGGTCGCCTTGCTGACCTGCACGTACCCGGCCTCCTCCAGCTGCTTGACGTGCTTGGACAGCACCGAGTCGCTCACGCCGACCCGGTCGCGCACGGTGGCGAACTCCATCGTGTCGACGGCGGCCAGCAGCCCGCAGATCTGCAGCCGCGGCGGCGGGTGGATGACGGCGTCGAAGTGCGGCGCGACCGCGGTCACAGCCCGCTCCGCAGCCCGGCCACCCAGCGGCGGCCCCACACCCGGCTGAGCACCCCGGCCGCGACGCCGAGCACCGCGCCGGCCAGCACCATCACCCAGTGCCGGTCGTACCCCTCCGCCAGCACGAACGCCGGAACGAGGACGACCAGCACGAACGCGCCCCAGGCCGCCGCCACCCGCGGCGGCGTGTTCACCCACACCCCGGTGATCCGCCGGTAGGCCGCCACCAGCGCGCCCAGACCGGCGGCGAACAGGACGAGCGCCGGGAAGGTCACCCAGAGGGAGTCGAGGGCGTAGGACGCCAGGAAGGCGAACAGCAGCAGGCCGAGCGCGACGTCGTACCACCACGGCTGCAGCACGCGGTCGGCCAGCGCCTCCCGGTCGGCCCGCAGCGCGGCGAGCTGTGCGGCGGCGGTGTCGCGGTCGATCGCGCCGTTTTCCATGCCGGAAAGTGTGGACCGTCTCTTTCCGTTCCGTCAAGTCGCCGCCCGGCCTCCCGGCCCGTCCTGTCGCGTGGTTCCATGACCGGGCCACAGCGACGGCAGTGGAGGAAGCCCGGTGCGACTCCGGCGCGGTCCCGCCACTGTGACCCGGAGACCTCGCCCGCGAGATGCCGGGGAGTCAGGAACTCCCGCCGCCGCCTCCTGCCACCTCCGGGCGTGGACACCCGGGGAGAGGACCCGTGCACCCGCATGACGTATCCCTTCGGCGCCGTCGTCGGCATGGACGACATGCGGCTGGCCCTGCTGCTCAACGCCGTCTCGCCCGCCATCGGCGGCGTGCTCGTGCGCGGGGAGAAGGGCACGGCCAAGTCCACGACGGTGCGCGCACTGGCCGCCGTCCTGCCGCCGGTCGCCGTCGTGCCCGGCTGCCGGTTCGCCTGCGACCCCGCCGCCCCGGACCCGGCCTGCCCCGACGGTCCGCACGACCTCGGCGTGCCCGGCTCCACGCGCCCGGCCCGGCTGGTGGAGCTGCCGGTGGGCGCGTCGGAGGACCGCGTCGTCGGGTCGCTGGACCTCGAGCGGGCGCTCACCGAGGGCGTGAAGGCCTTCGAGCCCGGCCTGCTGGCCGCCGCGCACCGGGGCGTGCTCTACGTCGACGAGGTCAACCTGCTGCACGACCACCTCGTCGACCTGCTGCTCGACGCCGCCGCCATGGGCACCGCCTACGTCGAGCGCGAGGGCGTCTCGGTGCGGCACGCGGCGCGCTTCCTGCTGGTCGGGACGATGAACCCCGAGGAGGGCGAGCTGCGCCCGCAGCTGCTCGACCGGTTCGGCCTCACCGTGGAGGTGGCCGCCCCGCGCGACCCCGCCGAGCGCGCCGAGGTGGTCCGCCGCCGGTTCGCCCACGACGCCGACCCCGCCGGGTTCGCCGCCGCGTGGGAGGCCGAGGAGGCGGAGCTGGCCGCCCGGATCGCCGGCGCCCGCGCCCGCCTGCCGCACGTCGTCCTCTCCGACGGCGCGCTGCGCCAGGTCACCGCCGTGTGCGCCGCCTTCGACGTCGACGGGCTGCGCGCCGACCTCGTCACCGCGCGCACCGCGATCGCGCACGCCGCCTGGTCCGGCCGCGACGCGGTCACCGAGGACGACGTCCGGGTCGCCGCCCGGCTGGCACTCCCCCACCGCCGGCGCCGCGACCCGTTCGACGCGCCCGGCCTCGACGACGACACCCTCGAGCAGGCGCTCGAGGACAGCCGCCCGGACGAGGACCCGCCTCCCCCGGACGGCCCCGGCGACGGCGGCGCCCCCCCGCCCCCTCCCGGCGACGGCCAGGGTCAGGACGGCGGCGCCTCCTCCGGTTCGGAGGAGAGCCGTTCGCGCGACGAGGGCTCCTCTGGGGGCGGCGAGGAGCGCGGTGGGGCGCCGGCGTCCGAGCGGGCCGCGGTCGCGCCGTCGGACCCGTTCCGCACCCGCCGGCTCGAGGTGCCCGGCGTCGGGACGGGCGCGGCCGGGCGGCGGTCCAAGGCGCGCGCCGAGCGCGGGCGGGTCGTGGGCTCCACCCGCCCGTCCGGGCCGGTGACCCGGCTGCACCTGGTCGACACCGTGCTCGCCGCCGCGCCGCACCAGGTCGCCCGCGGGCGCACCGGCCCCGGCCTGCGGGTCGCCCGTGGGGACCTGCGCCAGGCCACGCTCGAGGGCCGCGAGGGCAACCTCGTGCTCTTCGTCGTCGACGCCAGCGGCTCGATGGGCTCGCGGGCGCGGATGGGCGCGGTCAAGGGCGCGGTGCTGTCGCTGCTGCTCGACGCCTACCAGCGCCGCGACAAGGTCGGCCTGGTCACCTTCCGCGGCGCCGACGCCGTCCTCGCGCTGCCGCCCACCTGGTCGGTCGAGGCCGCCGCGGCGCGGCTGCGCGAGCTGCCCACCGGCGGGCGCACGCCGCTGGCCGCCGGGCTGCTGCGCGCGGAGGAGACGCTGCGGGTGGAGCGGGTGCGCGACCCCCAGCGGCGCCCCCTGCTGGTCGTCGTCACCGACGGCCGGGCCACCGGGGCGCGCGGCTCGGACGCGCTCGGCGCCGCGCACGCGACCGCCCGGCGGCTGGCCGAGGCGGGCACGGCGGCGGTCGTCGTCGACTGCGAGTCCGGCCCGGTGCGCCTGGGCCTCGCCGGTGTCCTCGGCACCCACCTCGGCGCGCGGACCCTCCGGCTGGAGGAGCTCGCCGCCGAGTCGCTCGCGGCCACCGTCCGCTCCGTGCGACAGGCGGCCTGACGGTGCCGAAGGGGCAGGTCGCCGTCGTCCCCCAGGACGGGCTGACGACCCGGCAGCGCCGCAACCGGCCGCTGCTGGTCGTGCACACCGGCGAGATGAAGGGCAAGTCCACCGCCGCGTTCGGCATGGCGATGCGGGCGTGGAACCAGGGCTGGTCCGTCGCGGTCTACCAGTTCGTCAAGAGCGCGAAGTGGCGGGTCGGCGAGGAGAACGCGCTGACCGCGCTGGGCCGGCTGCACGAGCAGACCGGCGAGGGCGGGCCGGTGGTGTGGCACAAGATGGGCTCGGGCTGGAGCTGGTCGCGCCGGCAGGGCACCGAGGTCGACCACGCCGCCGACGCCGCCGAGGGCTGGGCGCAGATCAAGCGCGACCTGGCCGCCGAGGCGCACCGCTTCTACGTCCTCGACGAGTTCACCTACCCGCTGAAGTGGGGCTGGGTGGACGTCGACGACGTCGTCGAGACCCTCACGCACCGGCCCGGCACCCAGCACGTCGTGATCACCGGGCGGGACGCGCCGCAGGCGCTGGTCGACGCCGCGGACCTGGTGGTCGAGATGACCAAGGTCAAGCACCCGATGGACGCCGGCCAGAAGGGCCAGCGGGGGATCGAGTGGTGAGCGGGGTGGGCCGGGTCCCGAGGATCGTGGTCGCCGCCCCGAGCAGCAACGCGGGCAAGACGTCGATCGCCACCGGGCTGGTCGCCGCGCTGACCGCCCGCGGGCTGGCCGTCTCCCCGCACAAGGTCGGCCCCGACTACATCGACCCCGGCTACACCGGCCTGGCCGCCGGCCGTCCGGGCCGCAACCTGGACCCGGTGCTGCAGGGCGAGGAGCGCGTCGTCCCGCTGTTCCTGCACGGCGCCCGCGGGGCCGACGTCGCCGTCGTCGAGGGCGTGATGGGGCTGTTCGACGGCGCCACCTCCCCCGACGTCGAGCCCGGCTTCGCCTCGACCGCGCACGTCGCGCGGCTGCTGCGGGCGCCGGTGGTGCTGGTCGTCGACGCGGGCGCGCAGGCGCAGAGCGTCGCCGCGCTGGTGCACGGGTTCGCCACCTTCGACCCGCGGGTGCGCCTGGGCGGCGTGGTGCTCAACCGCGTCGGCAGCGACCGGCACGAGGCGATCCTGCGCGAGGCGCTGGACGCGGCCGGGGTGCCGGTGCTCGGCGCGGTCCGGCGGCTGGACGCCCTCGGCACGCCGTCGCGGCACCTCGGTCTGGTGCCGGCCGCCGAGCGCTCCACCGAGGCGCTGGCCACGGTGCGCCGCCTCGGCGAGGTGGTCGGCGCCGCGGTGGACCTCGACGCCGTCCTGCGGCTGGCCCGGTCCGCACCCGGCCTCGACGGACCCCCGTGGGACCCGGCCGCCGAGGTCACCGCGGTCGCCGGGCGGCCGCGGGTCGCCGTCGCGGGCGGGCCGGCGTTCACCTTCGGCTACGCGGAGAACGCCGAGCTGCTCGCCGCGGCCGGCGCTGAGGTGGTCCCCGTCGACCCGCTGCGCGACGAGGCGCTGCCCGCGGGGACCGCGGGGCTGGTCGTCGGCGGCGGGTTCCCCGAGGTCTACGCCGACCAGCTGTCGGCCAACACCCCGCTGCGGGACGCCGTCGCGGCCCTCGCCGCCGGCGGCGGCCCGGTGGCCGCCGAGTGCGCCGGGCTGCTCTACCTCTCCCGCGAGCTCGACGGCACGCCCATGTGCGGCGTCCTCGACGTCGCGACGGCGATGACGCCGCGGCTGACCCTCGGCTACCGCGCCGCGGTCGCCCTGGCCGACAGCGTGCTGGCCCGCGCCGGCACCCGGGTGCGCGGGCACGAGTTCCACCGCACGCACGCGCTCCCCGGCGCCGGCCCGACCCCGGCCTGGCGGTGGCCCGGCGGCGCACCCGAGGGGTTCGTCGCCGGCTCGGTGCACGCCTCCTACCTGCACCTGCACTGGGCCGGCTCCCCGGCCCTGGCCGAACGGTTCGTGGCCGCCTGCGCGGCGGCCGTCCCGGAGAGGGCACGCCATGCACATCGCTGAGGGCTTCCTGCCCGCGCCGCACGCGATCGGCTGGACGATCGCCGCCGCGCCGTTCGTCGTCCACGGCGCCCGGGCGGTGGTCACCGAGGTGCGCGAGCACCCGGAGTCCACGCTGCTGCTCGGCGCGGCCGGCGCGTTCACCTTCGTGCTCAGCGCGATCAAGCTGCCCTCGGTCACCGGCAGCTCGAGCCACCCGACCGGCACCGGCGCCGGGGCCGTGCTGTTCCGGCCACCGGTGATGGCGCTGCTCGGCACCGTCGTCCTGCTGTTCCAGGCGCTGCTGCTGGCGCACGGCGGGCTCACCACGCTCGGTGCCAACGCGTTCTCCTTCGCCGTCGTCGGGCCGTGGGTCGGCTACGGCGCCTACCGGCTGGCGCGGGCGCTGGGCGCCGGGCTGCTGCCCGGCGTGTTCGTCGCCCTCGCCCTGGCCGACCTCGCCACCTACGTCACGACGTCGCTGCAGCTCGCGCTCGCCTTCCCCGACGCCGACGGCGGCCTCCTCGCCGCGGCGGCCAAGTTCCTCGGCGTCTTCGCGGTCACCCAGGTGCCGCTGGCGGTCGGCGAGGGCCTGCTCGGCGTGCTGCTGTTCCGGGTGCTCACCGTCAACGCCCGGCCCGAGCTCGAGCGCCTGGGCCTGCTGCGCCCCGCCGCCACCCCGGAGGAGGTCCGGTGACCCGCCGCCACCTGGTCACCGCCCTGCTGGTCCTCGCGGTGGTGGCGCTGTTCGCCCTCCCGCTGGCCCTCGACGGCGGCGCCTCCGACTACGCCGGCACCGACAGCCGGGCCACCGAGGCGATCGAGGAGTCCGGCTACACCCCGTGGTTCGAGTCGGTGTCCAACCCCTCCGCGGAGGTCGAGTCGGGGCTGTTCGCCCTGCAGGCCGCGCTCGGCGGCGGCGTGCTCGGCTACGTGCTGGGCCGGCTGCGCGGCCGGCGGCAGGCGCGGGAGCAGCAGGCCGCCCCGCCTCCCGAGGCGCCGTGACGGGGCTGGCGGTCGACGACGCCGCCTGGGCCAGCGCCTGGCGCACCCGCTCCCCGGTGGACAAGCTGCTGCTCACCGGCGGACTGGTCGTCTGCGCGCTGGTGCTGCCGGTGTGGCCGGGCGGCGTGCTGGTCGCGGCCACCGCCGTCGTCCTCGCGCTCGGCCCGGCGCGGGTGCCGGCGCGCACCTTCGGCCGCGCCGCGCGCTGGCCGCTGGCCTTCGTCGCGGTCGGGGCGCTGACCGCCGTCGTCTCCGTGGGCGACGGCGGGCCCGGCTGGGCGCCGGACGCCGCGGAGCGCGCCGGCGCGCTGGTCGGGCACTCGGTCGCCGGGGGTGCGGCGGTGCTGCTGCTGGCCACCACCACGCCGATGACCGACCTGCTGGCCGCGCTGCGCCGGCTGCGCGTCCCGGCGGCCGTGGTCGAGGTGGCCGGGGTGACCTACCGGCTGCTGTTCGTGCTGCTGGAGAGCCTGCGCACCATCCGCGAGGCGCAGACCGCCCGCATGGGCCACTCGACCTGGCGCCGCTCCTACCGCTCCTCGGGGGCGCTGGCCGCCGCGGTGCTCACCCGGTCCTTCGACCGCGCCCGCCGGCTGCAGGAGGGCCTGGCCGGCCGCGGGATGGAGACCGGGCTGCGGGTGCTGCCGGAGTCCCGGCCCTCGTCCCGCCGCTTCCTCGCCGCCACCGCCGCGGGGCTCGCCGCGCTGGTCGCCGTGGGCGTCCTGGCATGAGCCACCGCACGCTGACCGCCGAGGGCCTCGTCGTCGGCTACGAGCGCGGCCGCCGGGTGCTGGAGGGCGCCTCGCTCACCGTCCCGGCCGGGCGCCGGCTGGCGGTGCTGGGCGCCAACGGCTCCGGCAAGACGACGCTGCTGCGCTGCCTGTCCGGCGCGCTGCGCCCGGACTCCGGCGGGGTGGCCGTCGACGGCGCGCTGCTGCACCACACCCGCCGCGGCCTGCGCGCGCACCGGCAGGAGGTCCAGCTGGTCCTGCAGGACCCCGACGACCAGCTGTTCAGCGCCTCGGTGGCCCAGGACGTCTCCTTCGGCCCGCTCAACCTCGGCCTGCCCGAGGACGAGGTGCGCACCCGGGTGGCCGAGGCGCTGGCGCTGCTCGCCGTCGACGGCCTGGCCGGGCGGCCCACCCACCAGCTGTCCTACGGCGAGCGCAAGCGGGTGGCGATCGCCGGCGCGGTGGCCATGCGCCCCTGCGTGCTGCTGCTCGACGAGCCCACCGCCGGCCTCGACCCCTCCGCCGTCGCCGAGGTCCTGGCGGCGCTGGACCGGCTGCAGGCGTCGGGCTCCACGGTGGTGATGAGCACGCACGACGTCGACCTGGCGCTGGCCTGGGCCGACGAGGTGGCCGTCGTCGTCGACCGGCGGGTGGTGCAGGGCCCGCCCGAGCAGCTCCTCGCCGACGACCACCTGCTCGCCCGCGCCCGCCTCGGCCGGCCCTGGGCGCTCACCGTCGGCGCCCGGCTGCGCGAGCTCGGCCTGCTGGCCGACGGCCCGCTCCCCCGCGACGCGGCCGCGCTGCTCGCCGCCCTCCCCGACCGGCCGGGCGTGACCCCGTGGACGTGACCGTCGGCGTCGGCGCGGTCGCCGGGGTGGCCGCGCACGAGGTGCTCACCGCCGTCGACGCCGTCCTGCCGCCGGGCGCCCGGGTGGCGCGGCTGGCCACCCTCGACGCGCGCGCCGCCGAGCCCGGCCTGGTCGCCGCCGCGGCCGCCCGCGGCTGGCCGCTGACCGGCCACCCCGCCGCGGACCTCGCCCGGGTCGCCGTCCCCTCGCCCTCGGCGCGGGTGGCCGCGGCGGTGGGCACGGCGTCGGTGGCCGAGGCCGCGGCCCTGCTCGGCGGCGCCCGGCTGGTGGTGGGCAAGACCGTGCGCGGGCGGGTGACCGCCGCGGTAGCGGTGTCTTCGCCGGGTGGGGGGCCGGAGGCCCTCCGGACGGCGGAGACGGACCGGCTCCACGCGACCGGGGGACGGTAAGTGGCCGCGGTTGGAGCCCGGAGGGCGACAGACGGCATCGACCTCGACCACCACGGCGACCTCGAGCTGGCCCCCGGTCTCACCGACCTCGCCGTGAACGTCCGCGCCGGCACCCCGCCGCCGTGGCTGCGGGCGGTGCTGCGGCGGGCCCTCGACGACGTCGCCGCCTACCCCGACGCCCGCCCGGCCCGCGCCGCGGTGGCCGCCGCGCACGGCCGCGACCCCGCCGAGGTGCTGCTCACCGCCGGCGCCGCCGAGGCCTTCGTGCTGCTCGCCCGCGCGGTCCGGCCGCGGCGGGCGGTGGTGGTGCACCCGTCGTTCACCGAGCCGGAGGCGGCACTGCGCGCGGCCGGGCACCCGGTGGAGCGGCTGCTGCTGGAGCCGCCGTCCTACCGCCTGCGGCCCGTGCCCGACGACGCCGACCTCGTGGTCCTGGGCAACCCGACCAACCCGACGTCGGTGCTGCACCCGGCCGACGACGTCGCCGCGCTGGCCCGCCCCGGCCGGGTGCTGCTGGTCGACGAGGCCTTCGCCGACACCGTGCCCGGCGAGCCCGGGTCGCTGGCCGGCCGCCCCGACCTGCCCGGCCTGCTCGTCGTGCGCAGCCTGACCAAGACGTGGGGGCTGGCCGGGCTGCGGGTCGGCTACGCGCTCGGCCCCGCCGACCTGGTCGCGGCCATGGCCGCCGCCCAGCCGCACTGGCCGCTGTCCACGCCGGCGCTGGCCGCGGCGGTCGCCTGCACCACCCCCGCCGCCCGCGCCGAGGCCGACGCGGCCGCCCGCGAGCTGGCGGACCACCGGGCCGCGCTGCTGGCCGCGCTCCCGGCCGGCGTGACCGTCCTCGGGGAGCCGCGGTCGTCGTTCGTGCTGCTGCGGGTGCCCGGCGGCGGGCGGGTGCGCGCGGCGCTGCGGGAGCGCGGCTGGGCGGTGCGCCGCGGCGACACGTTCCCCGGCCTGTCCCCCGACCACCTCCGCGTCGCCGTGCGCGACCCGGCGACCTCGCGTGCGTTCGCCGCGGACCTCGCTGCGATCCTTGGAGCCGAGGTCCCCGACGCCGACGACGTCGTCGGGACCGGCCGCCGTCCCGGAGGAGCCCCGCTGAGCACCCACCCGACCCCGTCCGCCGGCCGCGGACAGGTCCAGTGAACGCGACGCCCGTCGACCCCGGGTCCGGGGTCGTCTACCCCGTCGGCCTGCGCCTGCTCGACCGCCGGGTCGTCGTGGTCGGCGGCGGTCAGGTCGCGCACCGCCGGGTGGCCGGGCTGCTCGAGGCCCGCGCGCGGGTGACCGTCGTCAGCCCGGCCGTCACCCCGGCGCTGGAGGCGCTGGTCGCGCCCGGCTCGCTGACCTGGGTGCGCCGCGGCTGGCGGCCCGGCGACCTCGACGGCGCCTGGTACGCGGTGGCCGCCACAGACGACCCCGCCGTCAACGCCGCGGTCGCCGAGGAGGCCGAGCGGCTGCGGGTGTTCTGCGCCCGCGCCGACGACCGGTCGGCCTCCAGCGTGTGGACGCCCGCCGTCGGCCGGCAGGGCGACCTGGTGATCGGCGTGCACGGCGGCGGCGACCCGCAGCGGGCGGTCGGCGTGCGCGACGCCGTCGTCGCCGGGCTGAGCGACGGCAGCATCCGCGACCGCGCCGCCCGCGAGCCGGAGGGCGGCCGGGCCGGCAGCGTGGTGCTGGTCGGCGGCGGGCCGGGCGACCCGGGACTGATCACCGTCCGCGGCCAGCAGGCGGTCGCGCAGGCCGACGTCGTGCTGGCCGACCACCTGGCGCCGCAGTCGCTGCTGGCCTCACTCCCGCCGGAGGTCGAGGTCATCGACGCCTCGAAGCTGCCGCGCGGCCGGTCGATGGCGCAGGAGCAGATCAACGCGCTGCTGGTCGAGAACGCGCTGGCCGGCCGGCGGGTGGTGCGGCTCAAGGGCGGCGACCCGTTCGTCTTCGGCCGCGGCATGGAGGAGCTCGAGGCGTGCGTCGCCGCGGGCGTGCCGGTCGAGGTGGTGCCCGGCGTGACCAGCGCGATCGCGGTGCCGGCGCTCGCCGGCATCCCGGTCACCCACCGCGGGCTGACCCACGAGTTCGTCGTCGTCTCCGGGCACGTGCCGCCGGGCCACCCGCAGTCGCTGGTGGACTGGGCGGCGCTCGGGCGGCTGCGCGGCACGGTCGTCGTGCTCATGGGCGTGGACACCGCCGGCGCGATCGCCGCGGCGCTCATCGAGCACGGCCGGGCGCCGGACACGCCGGTGGCCGTCATCGCCGACGGGTCCACGGCCACCCAGCGCGCGGTGCGCACCACGCTGGCCGGGCTGGCGGGGACGCTGGCCGACGAGGGCATCCGCCCGCCGGCCGTCTGGGTCGTGGGCGAGGTCGTCGCCCTGGGGACGCGGCTGTAGCCCGTGCGCGCGCTCGCGGTCACCCTGGCGCCGGTGCTGCTGGTCCAGGGCGCGGGTGTCCGCCGCCGCACGCCGGTGCTGCCGGAGGCGCCCGGGCCGCGCGCCGGCGTCGTGGCGGGTGACGGGCCGCCGCTGACCGTGGCGGTCGTCGGGGAGTCGCCGGCCGCGGGCGTCGGCGTCGCCACGCAGGAGGACGGGCTCGCCGCCCGGTTCGCCGCCGCGCTCGCCCGGCGCAGCGGCCGCGAGGTGCGCTGGCGGCTGTCGGCGCGCACCGGGACGACGGTCGCGCAGGCGCTCGGGCTGCTGGTCCCCGGGCCGGCCGGCCCGCCCGCCGACGTCGTCCTGGTCGCGTTCGGCGTCAACGACACGCTGCGGCTGCGCTCCCGGGCCGCCTGGCGCCGCGACGTGACCGCGCTGCTCGGCGCCCTGGCGCCGCTCACCGCGCCCGGCGGCGTCGTCGTGCTGGCCGGGCTGCCGGACCTGGGCCGCTTCCCCACCCTCCCGCAGCCGCTGCGCGGGGTGCTCGGCCGCCAGGCCCGGGCGCTCGACGCCGAGTTGGGGCGCCTGGCCCGCCCGGGCGTCCGGCACGCCCCCGCGCCACCGCTCGACGGTCCCGGGCTGTTCGCCGACGACGGCTTCCACCCGGGCGCCGCGGCCTGCGCGATGTGGGCCGAGGTCCTGGCCGCCGCAGCACTTCCGCTGCGGATGTAGCAGTCCTACTATCACGGGACACCGCCGGCTCCCCTCCTCGGAGGCCCTGATGCCCGTGTCCCCTCCGGTGTCCGCCCCCGTCGTCGAGGTGCGCGACCTGCGCATGACCTACGGCACGAACGAGGTGCTGTCCGGCGTCGACCTCACCGTCTCCGCCGGCGAGGTGGTCTGCCTGCTCGGCCCCAACGGCGCCGGGAAGACGACGACGATCGAGGTCCTCGAGGGCTTCCGGGTCCGCTCGGCCGGGGACGTCCGGGTGCTCGGCGAGGACCCTGCGCGCGCCGGCGACGCGTGGCGGGCGCGGGTGGGCGTGGTCCTGCAGTCCTGGCGCGACCACGCCCGGTGGACGCCCCGCCGCCTGCTGACCCAGCTCGGCGGCTACTACGCGCCGTACTCGACGCCCGACCGCCCCCGCCCGTACGACGTCGGCCGGCTGCTGGACACCGTCGGGCTGACCGAGCACGCCGACCGCAAGATCGTCACCCTCTCCGGGGGGCAGCGGCGGCGGCTGGACGTCGCGGTCGGCATCATCGGCCGCCCCGAGCTGCTCTTCCTCGACGAGCCGACCGCCGGGTTCGACCCGCAGGCCCGCCGCGACTTCCACGAGCTGGTGCACCGGCTGTCCGACCTCGAGGGCACCAGCATCCTGCTGACCACGCACGACCTCGCCGAGGCGGAGAAGCTGGCCGACCGCATCCTCATCCTGGCCGGCGGCCGGATCGTCGCCGACGGCAGCGCGGAGGAGCTCGGCCGCCGGGTCGCCGGCACCGCGGAGGTGCGCTGGGCCTGCGGCTCCGAGCGCTTCGTGCACCCGACCACCGACGTCGTCCCCTTCGTCCGCCGGCTCGTCGAGCAGCACGGCGACGAGCTGACCGACCTGGAGGTCCGGCGGGCGAGCCTCGAGGACACCTACCTGGCGATGGTGCAGCGCTCCGAGGCCGGCCTCCGGCCCCGGCCCGCCCTGGAGGAGGTCACGCGGTGAACCCGACCCGGAACGCGATCGCCCTGGGCCTGCGCCGGGGCTGGCGGGAGTTCGTGCAGAGCGTGCGCAGCCCGCAGGACCAGGGGTTCTACCTGTTCACCGCCCTGGGCACGCTGCTCCTGCTGTGGTTCAACCGGGACAACGCGATCGGGGACACCGGGCTGACCTACCCGACGTACGCGCTGCCGAGCATCCTCGGCGGGCTGCTGGCCTTCGGCCTGGTGATCGGCCCTGCGTTCGACCTGGCCATGCAGCGGGAGGACGGCACGCTCCTGCGGCACAAGGCGCTGCCCCACGGCATGCAGGGCTACGTCACCGGGCAGCTCACCTACCAGTCGCTGAACCTGCTGCCGTCGCTGCTCACGATCCTCGTGCCCAGCTTCCTGCTCTTCGACGGGCTGATGCACGGCGGGGCCGCCGGCTGGCTCACGGTGGCGTGGGTCGTCGTCCTCGGCCTGCTGGCGACGCTGCCGCTCGGGATGCTGCTGGGCTCGGTCGTCCCCAGCACCCAGAAGGTGGGCTCCTGGGGGATGCTGCCGATCCTCGTCCTCACCGCGATCTCGGGGATCTTCTTCCCGCTGCAGTCGCTGTGGGGCTGGGTGCAGGGGGTCGCGCAGGTGTTCCCCGTGTACTGGATCGGCCTCGGCCTGCGGTCGGCCTTCCTGCCCGACGCCGCGGTGACCCTCGAGGTGGGCGACTCGTGGCGCACCGGGACGACGGTGCTGGTGCTCACCGCCTGGGCGGTGTCCGGGGCGCTGGTCACCCCGCGGGTGCTGCGCCGGATGGCGCGCCGGCAGTCGGGGTCGCAGGTCGAGGCGGCCCGCGAGGCCTCGCTGCAGTGGGTGCGGTGACCACCGACCGGGGTCAGGACGCGGTCTACAACCGGATCGCCCTGCTGCGGGCCGAGCAGGGCGTGACCCGGCGGGAGCTCGCCGACGCCCTCGGCGTCCACTACCAGACGGTGGGCTACCTGGAGCGCGGCGAGTACAACCCCAGCCTGCACCTGGCGCTGCGCATCGCGGAGTTCTTCGGGCTCCCGGTGGAGGTCGTCTTCTCCACCCGGCCGTTCCCGCGGATCAGCGACGCCGCCCGCCCGGCGCCGGGTGATCCGGGCGGGCGGGCGAGCGGCACCGCGGCCGGTTAGACGACCCGGGCGAAGACGACGGTGTTGTCCTCGCTGGCGCCGGCGGACTCGTCGAACTCGCCGCCGCAGGTGACCAGCGCGAGGTCGGCGCCCGCGGGGTGCCCGTTGAGCGTGTCCGCGAGGGCGGAGGTGGCCTTGTCCAGCCCGGTCACCGGGTCGCCGAGCACCTCGAGCCGCAGCCAGGCGCCGCCGGCGTCCACCAGGACCACCTCGTCGCCGGGGGACAGCTCCGGCAGCCGGTCGAACACCGCGCCGCCCCCGGCCCCGGCGTGGCCGAGGACGACGGCCATCCGCCCGGACCCGGGCGCGGGCCCGTCGGACCACCACGACGTCGTCCGCATCGACTCGGGCACGCCGTAGCCGTCGACGGCCCGGCCGGTGAACGGGTTCTCGTACCGCACCGTCCCGCGGGACTCGACCGCGGTGTCGACGTCGATGGCCGGGACGGCGATCCGCGCCGGCGCGACCGGGCCCGCGGCCGGGGTGCCGGCGGCCGGCAGGGCGGGCACCTCGCCGGTCGCCGGCACCGCCACCAGCGAGGTGGCGGGGGGCGCCACGGCGGCGTCGGCCGCCGGGCGCCCCGTCCACACGAACACGCCGGCCCCGGCGAGGACGACGACGAGGAGGACCAGCAGCGGCAGGCGCTGGCCCGAGAGCTCCCTAGCGACCGACCGCACGGGACCGGGCCCGGGAGACGGCGGCACCGGCGCCGCCGCCGACCAGCAGGGCACCGCCCAGGGCGGCCAGCGGGACGACGGCGCCCGGACCCTCGGTCTCGACGCCCTCGTCCCCGCCGGTCGGCGCGTAGCCGAGGTACTGCACCGGCTGGTCGGCCACGGGCGCGGCGACCGGCGCGGCGTGCGGCGCCTCGGGCGTGGGCGTGGGCTCCGGCGCCGGCGCGGGGGGCTCGGGGGTCTCCGGGAGGGCGGGCAGGCAGGCCTGGAACGCCGCGATCAACTCCTCGACGTCGGCTGCCACCTGCTCGGCGGCGCTCCCGAGCGTCGCGGGGTCCAGCGCCGGCGGCCGGCCGGACGCGAGGCCGGTCAGTGCCCCCTGCAGCCCCGTGACCAGCTCCTCGACGGCCGCCGCGGGGTCCTGGGACAGCACGCCGTCGAGCAGGCCCTGCACGCCGTCGGCCACCCCCTGGACGCAGTGCTCCGGCACGCCGAGCGGCGTGAGCGCGGACTGCAGGCCCTGCACGAGCGCCTCCGGCAGCGGCGGGACCGGGCCCTGCTCCGCAGGGGCCGGCTCGGCGGGCACCTCCTGGTCGGCGCCCGGCAGCGGGAGCGCACCGGTGCCGGGCAGCGCCGGGGGCTCGGCGGCGTCTCCGCCCTGCCCGGTCACGGCCTGCTCGAGCGTCGTGACGACGCCCTCCAGCGGATCGGCGGGGGGGCCGCCCGGCGCGGCCGTGGCCACCCCGGGCACCGCGACCGCCGCGGCGACCAGGCCGGCGACGAGCAGCGCCCGGTGGCCACGGGGCCTGCGGGACGGGGAACGGCGAGCGGACGACAACGGGACCCCCCGGGGATGTCAGGACATGAGCGGCGTCACTGTCCGGGGGGAACGACCGTGACGTCGATCGGTGACGGACCCCTCCGTTCGGTCGGCCCGTCGTCACGCTCCGGGGTGACCCGGTGGCCGGTCCGGCGGCGGCTAGATGTTGGCGCCGTCCGGCGGGGGCCCCTCGGGCAGCGGCGCGGCGAAGCCGCCGCCCTCGGCACCGGGCGCCGGCATGCCGACCGTGTAGGAGGTCATCGACAGCGATCCGTAGGCGTAGCCGTCGACCAGCACGTCCGCCGTCGTCCCCGTGGCCCCGGCCATGCCGGCGACGTAGAGCAGCGGCAGGAAGTGGTCGGGCGTGGGGACGGCGAGGTCGAAGTCCCGGTGCCCGTCCAGGCGGCCCACCGCGCCGGGGTCGGTGAGCATGGCCTCGCGCGCGGCCTGGTCGAAGCGCTGCGCCCAGTCGAAGCCGGCGTCGGGCAGCGCTCGGCTGACCCCGCCGAGGTTGTGCACCACGTTGCCGCTGCCGATCACCAGGACGCCGTCCTCGCGCAGCGGCGCCAGGGCCGCGCCCATCTGCAGGTGGTAGTCCGGGCCCTTGAGCGCGTTGATCGACAGCTGCACCACCGGGACGTCCGCGTCGGGGAAGGCGTGCACCAGCACCGACCAGGCGCCGTGGTCGATCCCCCAGCTGTCGAGGTCGGCGCCCACCCACGTGGGGGACACGACGTCGGACACCTGCTCGTGCAGCTCGGGCAGCCCCGGGGCGTCGTAGGAGACGTCGAACAGCCGGTCCGGGAAGCCGAAGAAGTCGTGGATGGTGCGCGGGCGCGGCATCGCCGTCACCGCGGTGGCGTGCACGTACCAGTGCGCGGAGACGACGAGGATCGCCCGCGGCCGGGGCACCGCGCGGCCGAAGGCCCGCCAGGCGTCGGTGTAGCGGTTGCGCTCCAGGGCGTTCATCGGGTTGCCGTGGCCGATGAAGGCGGCGGGCATGAGGGTCATGCGGCTGTCCTCCCCGGCGGCGTCCCGCGACTCGGTCCCGTCCGGATCATGCCCGCCCCCGGCGGGCCCCGCGAGGTGCGCTCAGCCCGCGCGGCCGGCCGGCGGCACGCGGCGCAGCAGCGGGGACAGCCGCCGGGCGCCGGGACCCTCCGCCGCCGCGGCGTCGCCCGGGTTGGACAGCGCGCACGAGGTCAGCGACAGGCAGCCGCAGCCGATGCAGGAGCTCAGCCCGTCGCGCAGCTGCTCGAGCGCGGCGATCCGCGCGTCGAGCCGGTCCCGCCAGTCGCGGGACAGCCGCGCCCAGTCGCGGGCCGAGGGCGTGCGCCCGTCGGGCAGCGTGGCCAGCGCCTCGCGGATCTCCGGCAGCGACAGCCCGACGTTCTGCGCCGCCCGGACGAACGCCAGCCGGCGCAGCACCGAGCGGGGGTAGCGCCGCGCGCCGCCGGGGGTGCGGCTCGCGGCGATGAGCCCCTCGGCCTCGTAGTACCGCAGGGCCGACGGCGCGAGGCCGGACCGGGCGGCCACCTCCCCGATCGCGAGCAGCTCCACGGCGCCCCCTTGACCTCAAGTCGACTTCAGGTCCCACGGTAGCCGCATGACACCCACCGCACTGGTCACCGGGGCCTCCCGGGGCCTCGGGCTCGCCCTCGCCAGCGAGCTGTCCCGCCGCGGGTGGCGGCTCGTCGTCGACGCCCGGGACGCCGGCCGGCTGGCCGTCGCCGTCGCCGGGCTCCCCCGCCCCGGCCTGGTCACCGCCGTGCCGGGCGACGTCGCCGACCCCGCCCACCGCGCCGCGCTGGCCGCCGCCGCCGGCGACCGCCTCGACCTGCTGGTCAACAACGCCTCCGCGCTCGGTCCCGTCCCGCTGCCGCGGCTGGCCGACCTCCCGCCGGCCGTGCTGGAGGACCTGCTGCGGACCAACGCCGTCGCCCCGGTCGCACTCGTGCAGGCGGTGCTGCCCGCGCTGGAGCGCGCCGGCGGGACGGTCGTGTCGGTCAGCAGCGACGCCGCCGTCGAGCCCTACGCCGGCTGGGGCGGCTACGGGGCGGGCAAGGCCGCGCTCGACCTGCTCACCGCGGTGCTCGCCGTCGAGCACCCGGCGCTGCGCGTGGTCGCCGTCGACCCGGGCGACATGGCCACCGACATGCACGCCGCCGCCGACCCCGGCGCCGACCCGGCCGGCCTGGCCGACCCGGCCGACGTCGCCGCGGCGCTGCTGACGCTGCTCGAGGGGGACCTGCCCGGCCCGCGGGTGCGCCTGGCCGACCTGGTGCCGTCGGCGGTGTCCCGGTGACCGCCCTCGCCGTGCCCATGGGGGCGGAGGCCGGCGAGCCGCCGGAGCGCCGTGGGCTGGCCCGGGACGGCGTGCGGCTGATGGCCGTCCGCCCGGACAGCCTCACCTCCGCCCGGTTCCGCGACCTGCCCGGCCTGCTCGAGCCCGGCGACCTGGTCGTGGTCAACACCTCCGCGACGCTGCCGGCCCGCCTCACCGCCCGCCGCGCCGATGACACCCGCACGCCGGTGCACGTCTCGACCACGCTCGACGACGGGACCTGGGTGGTCGAGGTCCGCCGCCCCGCCGACGACGGCCCCGAGACCGGGCTCGAGCCCGGCGCCGTGCTCCTGCTGCCCGGCGGCGTCCGGCTGGTCCTGCGCGGCGGGTTCCCCGATCCCGCGCGCCCCGGCCGGCTGTGGCGGGCGGTCGCCGCGCCGGCCGTCGCCCTCCCCGCCTACCTCGCCCGGCACGGCGAGCCGGTCCGCTACCGCCACCTGCGCGGTCCGGTCGCGCTCGACGACGTCCGGAACGTCTACGCCACCGAGCCGGGCAGCGCGGAGAACGCCAGCGCCGGCCGGCCGTTCACCGACCGCCTGCTGGTGCGCCTGATGGCCCGCGGCGTCCCGGTGGTGCCGCTGGTGCTGCACGCGGGCGTCTCCAGCCCCGAGCTGCACGAGCCGCCGGCGCCGGAGCGCTACCGGGTCCCCGAGGTCACCGCGCGGCTGGTCACCGCGACACGGGCGGCCGGGCGGCGGGTGGTCGCCGTCGGCACCACCGTCACGCGGGCGCTGGAGACGGTGACCGGCGAGGACGGCGTCACCCGGCCCGGCGAGGGCTGGACCGACCTCGTGCTGGGCCCGGACCGGCCGGCCCGCGCGGTCACCGGGCTGGTCACCGGGCTGCACGAGCCCGAGGCCAGCCACCTGCTGCTGCTGGAGGCGGTGGCCGGCCGGGACCTGGTCACGCGCGCCTACGAGGCGGCCGCGGCCGGCGGCTGGCTGTGGCACGAGTTCGGCGACTCGATGCTCTTCCTGCCCGGTGGCGGTCCGGGAGCCGACCGGCGAGGCTGACCGGGCCGGGACACCCGGGCCAGGACGGCCCGGCCTCCCCGGCCCGCACGGCCGGGGAGGCCGGGATGCCAGGCACGTGGCTGCTCGGGACGCAGCAGGAGGGGACGGCGGCCGGGGACGGCGCGGAGCCACCCCGGGCGGTGCTGCTGGGACTGCACGCCGACGCGGACGCGGTCGACCCGCTGGACGAGCTGGAGCGGCTGGCCGACACCGACGGCGTGGCCGTGGTGGGCCGGATGGTGCAGGCCCGGCCGCACCCCGACCCGGCGACGTTCCTCGGGTCGGGGAAGGTCGCCGCGCTGGCCGACCTGGTCCGCGACCGCGGCGCCGGGCTGGTCATCGCCGACGGCGACCTGTCCCCGGCCCAGGTGCGCAACCTCGAGGACCGGGTCGGCGCGCGCGTGGTGGACCGGACGGCGCTCATCCTCGACGTCTTCGCCCAGCACGCGCGCAGCAGCGAGGGCCGCGCCCAGGTGGAGCTGGCCCAGCTCGCCTACCAGCTCCCGCGGCTGCAGGGGCAGGGGACGGAGCTCTCGCGGATCGGTGGCGGGCGGAGCGCCGGCGGCGCGGGGACCGGGGTGCGCGGCCCCGGCGAGCAGCGGCTGGAGTCCCAGCGGCGCCACGTGCGCCGGCGCATGACCATGCTGCGGCGCCAGGTGCAGCAGACCGCCGCCCGGCGGCAGCGCACCCGCAGTCGCCGCCGGGGCAACCGGGTGCCCTCGGTGGCGCTCACCGGCTACACCAACGCCGGGAAGTCGGCGCTGCTCAACCGGCTGACCGGCGCCGACGTCCTGGTGCAGGACGCGCTGTTCGCGACCCTCGACCCGACCGTCCGCCGGGCGGTCACCCCCGAGGGCCGGCCCTACACGCTCACCGACACCGTCGGCTTCGTCCGCCACCTCCCCCACCAGCTGGTCGACGCCTTCCGCGCCACGCTCGAGGAGGTCACCGAGGCCGACCTGGTGCTGCACGTCGTCGACGCGTCCGCGCCCGACGCCATGGGCCAGGTGACGGCGGTGCGCGGGGTCCTCTACGAGATCGGCGCGCGCGACCACCCGGAGCTGCTGGCGCTCAACAAGGCCGACGTCGCCCCGCCGGAGTGGATGGCGGCCCTGTGCACCGCCTACCCCGACGCGGTGCCGGTCTCGGCCCTGACCGGAGAGGGCGTCGGGGACCTGCGCGCCGCGATCGCCCGCGCGCTGGACCGCTGACTCACCACAGGCCGGCGGCGGCCTCCAGCAGCACCCGCCGGTCCGCCGGCGGCCGGCCGGGGCAGGCGGTGCACAGGGCCTCGCCGGGCAGCCGGTACAGCAGGCAGCAGGAGGCGCGGCGGACGAACCGGACGCCGCCGACGTCGGTGTAGCGGGGTGCGGGCATCGGGTCGCCGACGGCCGCGGCGAGCGGCGCGGCCAGCGCGGTGACCGTCTCGACGTCGCCGAGCGCCCGGCCGACGGCGAGCAGCCGGCCGGCCAGCGAGTCGGTGGCCACCGCCCACAGCGGCCGCTCGCGCAGCCCACCGGCCGCGGCCACCGCGGCGACCGCCGACGCCAGCGCCTCCCGCAGCTCCCCCGCCTGGTCCGGGCCCGCGGGCGCCCGCGACACCCCGGCCAGCACCGCGCCGCCGGCCATCCCGTACAGGGTGGTGTCGGCCAGCCGCGCCGACAGCGGCCGGCCGGTGGCCAGCCCGGCGGCGACCGGGGTCAGCAGCACCGCCGACGCCGAGTACCACCACACGGTCGCGAGCACCCGCCGGTCGGTGCTGCGGTACCGGCGGCCCAGCGCGGCGACCCGCTCCGCGGTCCAGTCCGGGTCGGCCAGCAGCGTGGCCGGGAACGGGCGTGCCGACGGCGGGGCGAGCAGGCCGAGGCCGGCGGCGCCGGGCACCCGGGCCGCCACGACCGCCTGGGGTCCGCCGTCCACGGTCCCAGTCTGCTGCAACGACGTTGCGGTCCCCGGCCCCGCGGGCGGCCCGGCCCCCTACGGTGTGTGCTGGGACACGCCGCCGGCACGGCGTGCGCACCGACGAGACGGAGGGAGCACACGTGAGCGAGTCGACCGGGTCGGAGGGCCGCCGGTTCCCGGCGCCGGAGCAGCTGGCCGCGTCCGCCAACGTGGGCCCGGACGTGTACGAGCAGGCCGAGTCCGACCGGCTGGCGTTCTGGGAGACCCAGGCGCGCCGGCTGAGCTGGACGCAGGAGTGGGACGAGGTCCTCGACTGGACCGACCCGCCGTTCGCCAAGTGGTTCGTCGGCGGGAAGCTCAACGTCGCCTACAACTGCCTGGACCGGCACGTCGAGGCCGGCCACGGCGACCAGGTCGCCTACCACTGGGAGGGCGAGCCGGGCGACACCCGCACGATCACCTACGCCCAGCTCACCGAGGACGTCTGCCGCGCGGCCAACGCGCTGCTCGAGCTCGGTGTGCAGGCCGGCGACCGGGTCGCCATCTACATGCCGATGATCCCCGAGACGATCGTCGCGATGCTGGCCTGCGCCCGCATCGGCGCCGTCCACATGGTCGTCTTCGGCGGCTTCTCCGCCGACGCACTGGCCAGCCGGATCACCGACGCCGGCGCCGTCCTGGTGGTCACCGCCGACGGCGGCTACCGGCGCGGGGCGCCCAGCGCGCTCAAGCCCGCCGTCGACGACGCCGTCAGCCGCACCGAGGGCGTCCGGAACGTGCTGGTGGTCCGGCGGACCGAGCAGGACGTCGAGTGGACCGAGGGCCGCGACCTGTGGTGGCACGACGTCGTCGACCGGCAGTCGCCCGAGCACACGCCCGAGGCCTTCGACGCCGAGCACCCGCTCTACATCATGTACACGTCCGGGACGACGGCGAAGCCGAAGGGCATCCTGCACACCTCCGGCGGCTACCTCACCCAGGTCGCCTACACGCACTGGGCGACCTTCGACCTCAAGCCCGACACCGACGTCTACTGGACCGCCGCCGACGTCGGCTGGGTCACCGGCCACAGCTACATCGTCTACGGGCCGCTCGCCAACCGGGCGACGTCGGTCATGTACGAGGGCACCCCGGAGACCCCGCACCGCGGCCGCTGGTTCGAGCTGATCGAGAAGTACCGCGTCTCGATCCTCTACACCGCCCCGACGGTGATCCGGACCTTCATGAAGTGGGGCGAGGACATCCCCGCCGGCTTCGACCTCACCTCGCTCCGGGTGCTCGGCTCGGTCGGGGAGCCGATCAACCCCGAGGCGTGGCTCTGGTACCACCAGAACATCGGCGGCGGCCGCTGCCCGATCGTCGACACCTGGTGGCAGACCGAGACCGGCGCGCACATGATCACGCCGCTGCCCGGCGTCACCGACCTCAAGCCCGGCTCGGCGCAGACGCCGTTCCCCGGCATCTCGGCCAAGGTCGTCGACGACGAGGGCAACGAGCTCGGCGACGACAGCACCGGCCTGCTGGTCCTCACCCAGCCCTGGCCGTCGATGCTGCGCACCATCTGGGGCGACGACGACCGCTACGTCGACACCTACTGGTCGCGGTTCGGCAAGGAGGTCTACTTCGCGGGCGACGGGGCCAAGAAGGACGCCGACGGCGACATCTGGCTGCTCGGCCGGGTCGACGACGTCATGAACGTCTCGGGCCACCGGATCTCCACCACCGAGGTCGAGTCCTCGCTGGTCGCCCACCCCGCCGTCGCCGAGGCCGCGGTCGTCGGCGCGTCGGACCCGACCACCGGGCAGGGCATCGTCGCGTTCGTCATCCTCCGCGGGTCGGCCCAGGACTCCGGCGAGGACCTGGTGCAGCAGCTGCGCACGCACGTGTCCAAGGACATCGGGCCGATCGCCAAGCCGCGCCAGATCATGGTCGTCCAGGAGCTGCCCAAGACCCGCTCGGGCAAGATCATGCGGCGGCTGCTGCGCGACGTGGCCGAGAACCGCGAGCTCGGTGACGTCACCACGCTGACCGACTCCTCGGTGATGAACCTGATCAAGGACAAGCTGCCCGCCACCAGCGGCTCCGAGGACTGAGGCACCGGAGGCCCTCCGCACGTCCTGGCGCGCAGGACGTGC